>JAJDBD010000060.1 GCA_029261575.1 Nitrospinaceae bacterium
CACGGCAATAGCGCTTCCAATATCAAAGGACGATCCCCCCAGATAGGTGGAAAACGACAGGCTGGGGTCGATGATCAAATCCTTTTCCGAGTTGTACTTGCCGACCTTAAATCCAACGGAGTCTTCGCCCAGTAAAACGTAACTGCCTTCAACAGGAACCCGCTTTTCACCGGCGGTTTGATAAACGATGGGAGCGTTTTGCACGACGCGGCCCGATCCCGTTTTAAGGATCAGGTTGCCCGACTCGTCAATCTCTATCGCGTCCTGTCCCTCGAATTTGATTTTTATGGCGTCCGGCGCCGCGCCCGGCGAGACGACAAAATCATATTCCAACTGGCGCGGGTTGCCGTAATAGATCAGGTCGATTCCCGGATACGCATCCTCGTAACGCACGCTTCCATAATTGGCGACGCCGGTTTGCCATTTAGACGGGTCGGACCCGATAAAATAAGAGCTTTTCGTAATCTGCTCGTCCTCGCCCAGCATTTTGGGCGCGGGATTGGCGTTCAGCAAACTCATACGGATAGCCGCGTGGCGCGTTTCATCGCTTTCCAGGGAAACTTTTTTAATGCGACCGGAGAGATCGGTTGCAGATTTTGCAGGCCCTACGGGAAGAACCATCACCGCCGATTGCGGGGTTAAAAACAGGGAGTAACCTTTATCCCGCGCCAGGAATTTTACCCGCTTGTCCGTCTGGCCTTCGTTGGCTTCAAACCGGACGGGGAGCTTGCCGAAGGTTTGGTCGACCCGCGCCTTTAATTCAAGTTCCGCCGGGGCGGAAATATTTTCCAACGGCGGCTGGAAGTCGACGCGCTTACCGAAATACGTTTGGGAATAGATAAGGAGAAAAAACAACAGGCAGGAAACAAGCGGGACGGCCAACGAGCGTTTGAAATCCGACATATCTCTTCTCGGTTAAAAATTCTATCGGCCCGAAATAAACCGGCGTCAAATTGCGGCATTCTATATGGGAAATCTTAGCACAGGCGCGCAAGTTCCTTACTGTAGAGGTCCGGTCAATTAACGCCCGAGAAGTTGGCGGAACTGAAGGCGCGGCTGTCCTGCATGTCGCCGATGAACTCCATCGCAAAGCCAGTACCGGATACTGCAATTCCAATTATTCCCCAGAAGGTTAAGCTTCTAATATCAGAAAAGCCGCTTCCGGGAATGCCCACTCCGCCTAACTTGATTTCAGGATTGCTCGCCAGGTTGGAAAACTTCAATGTTCCCGATTCCGACCCGGTGGTATTCATAACCAAAAATTTAACCTTGGGGACTGAACCGGGACTAATAATAAAGCTTGGCCCTGTAATGAAAAGTCTTTGGGTCTGACCGCTTGAAACGGTAAAGGCCAGCGTTCCCTTTAAACTATTCTCATCGTTAAACGCCGCCATCCCCACGCCTATTTCTGAATTCATGCCTGAAAGGGATGGATGACTGACGGCTAAAAAAGTATAAATCCCGGCGTCGGCCTGCCAATACGGCGATACGACGTCCGGTTTAATTTCAAAATTTATACTGTCAGTTGTTACTTTGACCACAAAAGCATCCATAGGATGGCCAAAAGTTGAATCGATAGCGTTTAAAATTAGAATGTCAGAGGAAGTAGTATCGCCAACGAGGTAAACATTTCCAAGTGGATCTACGGCGACGTCGTTTCCTATATCGAACCCCGAGCCTCCAAGATAAGTTGAGAGGACAAGCGAGGAACCGCTCGGATCAATTTCAACCAAAAAAGCTTGCGTATCAAACACTTTACTAAGGGTCGGTTGAAAAGCTCCCACTGTTGGAAAATCAAAGGAGAGAGTTCTCCCAGTAATAAAAACATTTCCTGCAGAGTCCAGCGCTATTCCTTTGCCCTGGTCTGTCCCCCTACCCCCCAGATATGTAGAATACGTCAGCGACGAACCGGCAGCGTTTAATTTGGAAACGAAAGCGTCGCTCCCGTTCCTCTCAAGAGTCGTTTTGACGCCCCCTATGATTGGAAAATCCATTGAACGTGTCCAACCAGTGATATATAGGTTTCCCATCGAATCCAAGGCAATTCCATTGGCAATATCGAGATCCACGCCGCCAAGAAAAGTGGAATAGATGAGAGCCGAACCCACTGAATTCAACTTGGACACGAAAGCGTCTTCTATCCCACCAAAAGCCGTGTTAAAACCTCCCGCTGTAGTCGGAAAATCGTTTGACGCCGTAGCCCCGGAAATGTAGGCGTTTCCCGTAGAATCCACGGCGATAGCGTTACCGCTGTCGGGCTTTGACCCTCCTAAATAAGCGGAATACACCAGCGCGGAACCGGTTGAATTTAATTTGGACACAAAGGCGTCGGTAACTCCCCCAAAGGTAGTATCAGCGCCCACGGTCGGGAAATCCGTAGAATCTGTGATCCCGACAACATAGGCATTTCCAGATGAGTCCACGGAAATTCCTTTTCCTTCCTCGATAGCTCCGTCGCCGCCCAGATAGGTGGAATAAACCAACGCCGAACCCGAAGCGTTCAATTTTGCAACGAAGGAGTCCTGACTTGCCGCACGACTATTATCAACGGCGCTCACGACGGGGAAGTCGGTAGATTGCGTGTAACCTGTGATATAAACGTTTCCCGAGGAGTCCAAGGCAATACTATTTCCCTTGTCCACGCCTGTGCCGCCAAAATAGGTGGAATAAATTACAGCCGACCCTTCAGCATTCAGTTTGACTATAAAGACGTCGCTACTTTCTCCGGCCAGGCTGGACTGAAAAGCGCCCACGGTCGGGAAATCCGTAGAATCTGTGCCTCCAACAACATAAGCATTTCCCGATGAGTCCACGGCAATGGCTCGTCCTTCTTCGAATCCGCCACTTCCAAGATAAGTAGAAAACTCGATCTGAGGGTCTATGACTAAATCTTTGCCGCGATCGTACTCGCCAATACGGAATCCGACGGAGTCCGCGCCCAGTAACACGTATCTGCCCTGAACCGAAACTCGTTTGCCGCCCATGAATTGATAAACGATGGGAGCGTTTTGCACGACGCGGCCCGATCCTACTTTAAGGATCAGGTTGCCCGCCGCATCCAACTCAAGTCCGTCCTGCCCCTCGAATTTTATTTTTATGACGTCCAGCGCCGCGCCGGGCGACACAACAAAATCGTATTCCAACTGGTGCGGGTTGCCGTAATAGATCAGGTCGATTCCAGGATAAGCCTCCTCGTAACGCACGCGGCCATAGTTGCCGACGCTCGTGCGCCACTTCGCCGGGTCAGAGCCGATGAAGTAATTGCTTTTCGTGATCTGCTCGTCCTCGCCGAACATTTCGGGCGCGGGATTGGCGTTCAACAAACTCATTCGGATCGCAGCGTGGCGCGTGCCGTCGTTTTCGTTATTATTCAGGGAAACTTTTTTAACGGAACCGGAGAGAACGGTTGCAGATTTTTCAGGCCCTATCGGTAGAACCATCACGGCCTCTTCCGGCGTCAGGAACAGGGAGTAACCCTTATCCCGCGCCAGGA
>JAJDBD010000061.1 GCA_029261575.1 Nitrospinaceae bacterium
TTCCCCCCTTCCTTTTTCGCATCGAAACACAAGGCGCCGTGGCCAAGTGGCTAAGGCAGAGGTCTGCAAAACCTTCATCGGCGGTTCGAATCCGCCCGGCGCCTCCAATTTTTTCGCGCATTTTCAAAACAACCGATGAGAACCATTAAAAAAAACCGCCGAACTTGGCGAAGACATTGCGGCTATTGACGCGCATCGAAAAAACAGCGGCGAGATGTTCCCGCATTCACTGGTTGAAAAAATCATTTTAGGGGAAAACCCTATCAAGGTTTATCGCGCTTATCGGAAAATGACCCAGCAGAAACTCGCCGACGAGGCGGGTGTGACAAGCGATTATATTTCCAAATTGGAAAAAGGGGATCGCGAGGGCAAGCTCTCTCTATTAAAAAAAATCGCCGACATTTTGCAAGTGGATTTGGGATTGCTTGTATAGATTAGTCTCCGCCCAAGACCCGCCCGCCTCTTCCCTCCTGTAAAAAAAATTTCAATTCCCCACATTTTCCTGTAATCCTTTTCCGCGCAAATTCCGAAAAGAGGGTCAACAGTACGGAAACTGACCCTTGTCAACCCTCGGAAAAAGGGAAAAATCATGTCGAGCCTGACCAGTACCCCATTGAAAAATAAAGCGCAGAAGCGATCTCCCTGGCTGAAAAATTTCCTCGCCAAACTCTGGCTCCCCGAGCAAAACTCCAACGGAATGAATCAACGAGACTCCTTCCGCTTGAAAATAGAGGACGAACAACCGTTGACTGTCCGGTTGACATTGAAAAACGGAAGGACCTATCACGCCCAGGTCGACGACGTCAGCGCCGGCGGATTTTCAAGCGTCTTTTTCGAGCCGATTTTTTTCCAACCGGGAGAGACCGTCCAGGTGGATCTTCAACTTCCGCTCGACCGCGTTCATTCCATTAAAACTCAGGGGCGTTTCGTTAATGAAAAGGGAAACTTCAAGATCAATCGCTTCCGGTTCGAAGAAAGCATGGACGACGAAGGCAGGGACCTGATTCATCAGTATGTGTTCAAGAAACAATTCGAGAAGATCCGCGAAAAGGAATCCGCAGATATGGCGGGAGTTAGCTAGGCGGAGTCCGTTTACTTTTCAAACAGAGCGCGAACAAAATCTCCGGCATCGAAGTCCTGAAGGTCTTCCGCCTTTTCCCCGATCCCGATGTAGCGCACGGGCAATTTCAATTCACGCGCAATATTGAACACCGCCCCACCCTTGCCGGTACCGTCCAGTTTGGTGATCGCCAGCCCATTGATCGTCAATGCCTCGTTGAATAAACGGGCCTGTGAAACGCTGTTCTGGCCGATGCTCGCGTCCAGAGTCAACAGGATCTCATGCGGCGCGCCGGGCAAAATCTTGCCAATCACGCGTTTGATTTTTTTCAACTCCTCCATCAAATTGGCGTTCGTCTGGAGACGCCCCGCCGTATCGATGATCACCGCGTCCGCATTGCGCGAACGGGCCGCCAGCGCCGCGTCGTACGCGACCGCCGAAGGGTCGGCGCCGTGTTTTTGATGGATACAGGGAACGCCGATCCGGTCCGCCCACATTCGCAACTGGTCGATAGCCGCCGCCCGAAAAGTGTCTCCCGCCGCCAGAACGACGTTGCGACCTTCGTCCTTCCATTTCTGCGCCAGCTTGCCGATGGTGGTGGTTTTACCCGACCCGTTGATCCCGACCACCAGGACCACCATCGGAGGATTCTCCGGAACATGCATCTCACCCTGGGCGTCCTCTAACAGACGAACCAGAAGATTTTTCAAACGATCCAAAACCTGGTCCGGCGTGCGAATGCGATTTTGAGCGACGTCTTTTTTAAGCTCGTCGAGAATGTAAGAAGAGGCGGAAACGCCGACGTCGGCCATCAATAGCGCCTCCTCCAGCTCGTCTAAAAGTTCCGGTCCGACCTTGGCTTTGCCATGAATAACATTCTCGACGCCGCCGGCCAGGGAATGGCGGGTTTTTTTCAACCCCTGTTTTAAACGGGAAAAAAATCCGGCCTTTTTCTGGGGGGTTTCTTCGGAGAGTTCTTCGGGAGTTTCCTGGGATTCGGTCATTGAATTGGCTAGGTATAATCAGGGTTTACGGGCAATCGCCCATTGAAGCCTGCCATCTTTACAAGGCCCCAATCTTATGTCAAGACGAAATCCTGTTCGGTCCAAATTCATTTGAAAACGCGCAGTATCGTTTTCTAAATTTGACGTCGTTATAGCTCCCGGCCTGTTTTATTCATTTAGCCAACAGGGTTATTAATAACGCTAACCAGGGAACAAGGAACAAAATATTGATAGCGATGGTTTCACTGGATTTCTTCATGGTTTCGCCCTCCAATTCGCGGCCTCAAAAAGGCCGCTGAAAGTAATAATGAGCCGACCTTTACTTAATTGGCAAGCCGGTCCTGGCTTTAGCTTCTTTTGCTTTTTCAAAATAGATCTCGGCTCTCTCGGTCTGGCCCATTTCCTGATAAGTCTGCCCGATCAAATAAAGGTTACGGGCCAGTTCCCGGTTTCTCCCGAACTCCCGGTTGATTTCCCGCGCCTTTTCCAGATGTTCAATGGCCCGTTCGTATTTCTTTTTCGCATAATGAACCTGGGCTATTTTGAAATGAATATGCGCCATAAAGGTTTTCGGGTCCGCCTCGCGGATTCCAAGCCCCATCCCGGCTTCCTTCTTCCCGTTCAAATCCAGCGCCTCGTGGTAATTGCTCAGAGCCTGCTCGAAAGACCCCTGCAGGAAATACAATGAACCCATTCCCATCAAAACGTTGACGCGGGCATAATCCAGGTTTTTTTCCTTGGAAAGATTGCGGGCTTGAGTAAAGTGTTCAAGAGCCTTGTCGTAATCCTTCTTTCCCAAATAGGCATAACCCAATCCCGTATGACTTGCGGGCACGAGCCAATCCTCGTGAAGCTTGTCTGCGATCTCGCCGATTTCCTGGAACGCGACGATGGCCCGGTCAAATTGCCCTTTCTTGATGTAAATATTTCCAGTTTTATCCAGGCTGATCGCCATCCTTCTCAAGTAGGCCTTGTTCCCCGACCTTTTCACGGATTCGTCGCGGGAATCCGCTTCATCCTGCCGGGCGATGGCCAAAAACTCTTCATACTCGTTAAGGGCAAGATCGTATTCGCCTCTTTGATAATGGTCCTCGCCCGCCTGATACCGCGCCCACTCTTCTTTCATGCCGCATGCCGACGCGACGAGAAGGATCATCAGCAGTCCTGCAATTATTTTTTTCGTAGCTTTCTTTTCACCGTCCATAACCCACCTCCGCTGTTAGATTTCGGTTCAATAAAGAGGCTTCCATAAGGTGACGGGATCGCGCTTTAGGAGACTCCGTGTTAATGGATAAACTTTTCCCGTTCTTTCACCATCCGTAACTTGCATTAGTTTTCTTCCGTTCCTTCCATTTCGGTTTTGTGCGACGTCTTTATTTTTCATCGCGACGGACTCCATGAATTATTCGAATCCATACCCAAGGAACGCTTCCTCAATAATCGAACGCGCGATGTTTTGACTGGCTCGATTCAACTCTTTCTTGAGAATTCGGGTTCTGTTTGCGCCCCACTCGGTTAATTGGTACGGCGCGCTGGTGTACTCCAAGGTATGCGCGTAAAGCTCTTTGCCGTCTGTCGTATCAAAAAGTTCGGCGCGGACGTCCAACAACAGCATTAGAACCGGATTGGAGCCGCCTTCGCCAAGCATGCCAACGGTTTGTACGCTGATTTCAAGAACCGTTTTAATATCTGGATTTGTTTTAGATTTGGCGCCGGATTCTTGAGGCGGCGAGGTTGGAACACTGGCGACAGAAGAAGCCGCCTTCCGGGAGGGTTCGCTGTTATAGGTTGCTTTCGTTAATTGGAAGGGTTCTCCCTCGCTTTCAACTTCCAGGTCACGCTTCCAATTTCGGCGCGGGTTCCGGCTCTCTATCCATTTATCAGAAAAAGCTTTCGGAGAGACCGCCGGACCCAAACGATAAAATTCCGTCCCGGACTTTTCAGTTTTTCCTTTCGGGTTATTAAGAAAAATTTTCGTATCGCGGCTTTTCCAGTTTTGCTCTTTTTCACCAATTAAAACGATCGGATGTTTGGTTTGCCTGCGAACCAATTTAGCAACATTGTTTCCAACCGCTTTTTGGACTTTTGAAATTGAAATAGTATTGGCAATTTGTCTTTTTAATTTCCGGGCCTCGGATTGGGAAATTCCTTTAACTGCCTCATTAACAGCCCCTCCAATGCCTCCCCCGATTTGGGCAAGACCATTTGCAATCGGAGCCACGGCCAAAACCGGACACGAGACTAAACACCAAAGAGCCGTCCCAATGCCCTCGTAATAGGCGGCGAATCCCCCCGCAATAAGGTTAGGACCCACTTTGGTAAGCCCTGTCGTAGACCAGTACGTTTTAAAAGGCTCCCACGTGCGCTTATAAAGAAAATCAGAAATATCCAAGTTGTTCCTTACGCTCTCATTGACCCAATTGGAGCTTTCTGCTGCCCATAAACCCGCGGCGGTCTTCTCCCCATAGAGATGCAACGGCTTCAAGTTGGAATTGATGTAAACCAAGCCAATTTTTCCAAATCGCTCTCTGGATTCCTCGATGGGGAGCGGTTCCGCCTCCAGCCAGTTTTTATCGGGGAGGTCCGTCGTCCAATGCTCCTCCAAAGGAACCTTGTGGGCGCACCCCAAAAATCCGGGGGTCAGAATCAAGCTCAGGCAAAAAAACGCAATGCATTGGGTTGTGACTCTTGTTGGGCGAAATTGAATCTGCGTATGAATTTTATGAGTGTCCATTTGACTTTCCTCCCTTCTTTTCATATTTGATATTACAAAGCCCGTGCCGAAAACCGGACAACCCATTAAAACGATTTAAAAATAAATAGTTACGCGGTTTTCCTCGACTCCCAGCAGGCAGGATATTAAATATTTATATACATTTTATGTATGGAAGCCGTACAATAATTGAACTATGGAGCAAAAAGAAAAACAGAAGCGGACAAAACCGGGGAATGCCATCGAGGCGGAGGACCGCAAGTTTTTCGAGTTGGTCGCCCAGACGATCCATTTGAACTCGTTCAGTGAGGATCGGATTGAAATTCTGGCTCAAATCCTGCCCGACCATGACTGGAGTCAAGTTCGGGAAGACAACCAACTCAACGCAATCGAGCCTGCCTTAAACGAACGTCTTCACCGACTGGAACAAAAAGGGCTGAAAACGATTCAACATTTTAGGGAGGTGGATCGCCCTCTATTGGCCCGCGCCTTCCAGTTGAAGGTCTACCTTGAATTCTGCGACGACCTGAATGAATTGATTGATTCCCAGTTGGAGGTGGGAGCTTCTCCGTTGAAGGTTCCGTTTGCCGGGCGAATGATCGCCCAACTCGAGTCCTACGGTCTGACCCATCAGGAAAGCCTGCTTTACCTGGGGTTTTTTTATCAATTGCGGCGCGCTTATTACTTCATCTCCCAAGCCCTGGTGGGCGACAGTTTTTCCATGAAGCAGTTAAGGTTTGCTCTATGGAACAACGTTTTTACCCATGACGTCCGAACTTACGAACGGAGCCTGTGGAACCGCATGGAAGATTTTTCCACTATGCTGTTGGGGGAAACGGGGACCGGGAAAGGATCGGCGGCGGCGGCTATCGGACGCTCGGGATTCATTCCCTTCGATCCAACGACGGGCCGATTCGCCCATAATTTTAACGAGACTTTTATCGCCATCAACCTGTCGCAGTTTCCGGAAAGTCTCATTGAATCCGAACTGTTTGGCCATCGCAAAGGAGCGTTTACCGGCGCGTTGGACAACCACGAGGGTTGGTTTGAACGGTGTAGCGTCCACGGCGCCTTGTTCCTCGACGAGATTGGCGACCTCGCCGTTCCCGTGCAAATTAAACTGTTGCAAGTCCTTCAGGAGCGCACCTTCACCCCCGTGGGCAGTCGAAATCTCAAACGCTTTTCGGGGCGCGTGATCGCCGCCACAAACCATTCGATCGACGACCTGCGAAAACAAAATAACTTCCGGGACGATTTTTTCTACCGCCTGTGCTCGGACGTAATCACAATGCCTACCCTGCGTCAACGGATAGAAGAATCGCCCGCGGAGCTGGAGCAACTGGTAAACCTGCTCGTCAAACGCACGACCGGTCGGGAAAGCCGGGAGCTGACCGGCATGATCCTGGAAACTCTTCGGCGGGATTTGCCGCCTAAGTACCCTTGGCCGGGGAATGTGCGAGAGTTGGAACAGGCGGTGCGCCGCATCCTTCTGACCCAACATTATGCGGGCGACTCCATTGCGACGAAACTGGATTTGGAAGAAGATTTAGTACAAAAAATCCAAGCCGGAACCTTGGAAGGCAGGGAATTGATGAGTCAATATTGCGCTATTCTTTACCAGCGATTCGGTACTTATGAGGAAGTGGCGCGGCGCACCCGATTGGATCGAAGGACCGTGAAGAAATATATTGAAGCGTAGAAAAAGAAAAATTTTCCAAGCGCAAACCACTGGCCTCGCCGCCTTCCCCCGCCGGGCAACGCCCGGTGGCGGATTCCCTTGCAAATCGGTCGCCGATTCATTAAAGTTTTTCCTGAGTACAGCCGAAACGAAGGAATGAAACTCCATGCGTTCAGGCGCCTTGCCGCCCGCCGCTTCCTTCCGATTCCTTTTGAGAGGTTTCCATGAAAGTTGCCGTTTGCAATTCCGTTGGGATCGACGCCGACGGCTGGGCCATGATCCATTCCCCCAGCCGCTGGACCAACAGTTCCCGCGATCACAGCATATTCACCTACTACCCCTGGCAGTTGGCTTATTGCTCTTCTATATTGAAACGCGATACCGACTGCGAAGTGAAATTTTTCGACGGATGTCTGGAAAAATTGGACCACGACGCTTTTGTTGAAAAGGTCTCGGAGTTTGGCCCGGATTATTTGATCATGGACTCCGCCACCCGCACCATCGAAGCCGACCGCCGCTTCGCCTGCGAGGTCAAGCGGCGCTTTGGAACCCAATTGATTTTTTGCGGACCGCACGCCACGACCTTTCCCGAAGAGGTCGGCGAATACGCCGATTTCGTGGTCAACCGCGAATACGAAATGGTCTGCCGGGATATCGTCCGGGGCAAGGACCCCAACGCTATCGCGGGGTTATTTCCCAACGGACCCCGACCGCTCCTGGACGTCGACGACCTGCCCTTGCCGGAGGACGACGACGTCTCCCGCCTGGCCTATGGCATGCCCGGCGAGCCTTCGAGCGAGTACCTGGAAATCCAGGCCTACGCCTCGAGAGGATGCCCGCTCTCTTGCACCTTTTGCGTGTGCGGCAACATCTCCTACGAACGCCCCAACTGGCGTCCGCGAAATCCGGAAAACGTCGTATACGAACTGCAAACCCTGCGCGCCAAATATCCAAACCTGGAAGGAATTTTCTTCGACGAAGAGGTGCACAACGGCAGTAAAAAATACATCCTCGACCTGTGCAAAGCCATTCGCCAAAACGGACTGGATACGCTGAAGTACGACGTCATGTGCGGCCAATGGCCGATGGACGAAGAGGTGTTGGACGCAATGAAAAGCGCGGGATACTACATGATCCGCCTCGGCATAGAAACAGCGGGCGAACATGCGGCGACGGGAATGGAGTTGATGAAAAAGTTCAACGTGCCGCGCCTGAAACAATTGTTGCGCTACGGTTCGAGCATCGGGCTGAAGTTTTACGGCACCTTCACTTTCGGCGGCCAGGGCGCCACCGACGAGTGCGACAAAAAAACCCTGCGCCTGATCAACGAACTCATCGACCAGGATCTGCTCTGGCGGTTCCAGCTTTCCATCAGCACGCCGCAACCGGGCACGCCCTATTTCAACTGGGCCATAAAAAACGGTTACCTCAAGGACCTGGACTGGAAACATTTCGACGGCGGCAATTTTTGCGTGGTCGACCAACCGGGATACCCGGCAGAAAAGGTCATGGTCAATTTTCGCGAGGCGGAGAAGCTTTACGAAATGGGGTTCAACAACCGGTACCGCCAAACGGCCAAAGACACGTTCAACTCCCTGGAAATTTCCGCGCCTTCGGACATCCTGGTGTTCCGTAGCACCCGCATGAAACAGATGAATCATGTTCTGGACGCCCTGAGCCACAGTTACGGTCCCGGTAAAATTTCCGTGGTGGCTCAAAACGCCATGAGCGAGGAGTTGCGGCAACATGAAAAGATCGACGAGATTTTTACCTACGGGGATTCCCATATCACCCGGAAAAATTTCCCGGAGCCTTTGCTGGAAAAAATTAAAACCCGCCGCTTTTCCCTGGGAGTGATTCCCTACAACAACATTTCCGGCAACGGCTATTCCGAGGTCAAGGCCGTGGCCAAGGCCATGGACATTGACAAGCTGATTGCGGTGAATATCGAGGGAAAGATCTTCGACCTGGAAAATCCCGGCGATCACGGCCGCGCGCATATTCCCCAAACCGCGAACGCTTAACCGGCGAGGCGCCGGGGCCAATTAGTGTAACGTTTAAGAAAAGCGATTCAGGTTTCAGTGAGCTTGCATCCAAAACTTTTCCGCGTACCTTTTTTAAAACCAACGAGC
>JAJDBD010000062.1 GCA_029261575.1 Nitrospinaceae bacterium
TCGTTGGTTTTTGTTTCGGTTCGACGTTCTTTTTAATATAATCAAAAAGTTATGGAAATAGAACCGCAATAACTCAATTTCTTGTGGAGTCCAGGAACGCAAAAGGAGAAGCCGTGAATTCAAAACGCACAAGTCCCTTAAGATTCGCCGCGTTGTTATTAATAATTTTGTTAACGAGCGTTTGTCTGGGTTGCGCCGGTTCCCTGGGTTCCAGCGGCGCAGAGAACGATTCCGCCGCGGGCGAAAGCGGTTCCACCGGCATAGGCGTCGCGAAGACCGTTTTATTGTATCCCGTGAACCGGATACTCGACGTTCTGGATATCTTTCGGCTGAACGTGGCCGCGGGTCCGGGCTTTGGACTCAATCTCCGGGCCACCAAGTTTGTGCAGGCGGGATTTGAAAATTACGTTTCCGTGCGCGCCGGATTGGGCAAAGGCGGAGGAATGGTTTTCCCGCGTTACGGTCTGCTGTATTCCGAATCGGAGTTGATGACGCTGGGCGCCGGGCTGGCCTACACCGGCGGCGGACAACGCGGATTAACGGAAGTAGGCGGCACCGTTCATGTGGGAATCGTCGGCGCCGAAGTCGCCGTCGACCTGATGGAATTCGTCGACGCCCTCGCGGGGTTCATCATGCTGGACCCGCAAGGCGACGATTTGTGACGGAACTTCCCTATGAAATTCCTTTTTAGCCTAGTTGCCAAGCTAAAGCTTTATTCATAAACGGACCCCAAAACGCCAAGAAAAGACTTGGCCCCCTTCATTAATAGATTAATTGATATCTTTGGAAAAGGTTTCATAAATCTGGTTCTGAACTGGGTTCGCGTTTTGTTTCCCGCCAGTCGTCGTATATTTCTATTGAGTCTGGAATTTGAGGGAATGAAGGATCCTGGTCGAGGATCAATTCGCCATACTTGTCCCGGAAGGTGATCATTTCATCCAGCAAATCCATGTTGATCACCCAAACCTCGCGGGGCTTGCGGGAGCCCTCGCCGGTCATTTCCTGTGTTTCCTTCAAAACCGCTTCGTCGCATGGTTTTTCCGGAGAGCCGCGTAAGCTGGTTCTCTCAACTCGAAACTCTGGCATGGTTGGTTTCCTTCGTGGTTCGATTGAAAATCAGGGAATATCCTTCGCGCAACGAAAACCCACGTCGCTTTTTTTTGCCATGGGGTTCAGCCCTTCCCGGTAAGCAGCGCGGGATTTCATGGCCACCACGAATTCGTAATCCTTTTTCGGGAAGTGGCCCACGCCTAAATAGGACATGCCGCGCACGACGACCTTTTTTTTGTCGTACTCCGGACTTTTGAATTTGCTGTTGGGATACGGCCCGTAATAATCCCAAACCCACTCCCAAGCGTTGCCGATCATATCGTACGCGCCGTAAAAGCCGACCCCCAGCGGGAAACTGCCCACCGGCTTGAGTCCTTTCTTCTTTCTCCGGTTTTTGTATTGACTGAGGTTGGCGGCCTGAATTTCAAACTCGTTTCCCCAGGGATAGACAAAACGGTCCGGGCCGCGCGCGGCGTGTTCCCACTCCGCTTCGGAGGGCAGACGCTTCCCGGCCCAGTCGGCGTAGGCGGCGGCGTCGTAAAAACTCACAAACGTCGCCGGAAGATCGTCCGCGCCTTCAGGATATTTCTGCCCTCTCCAATAAGGCGGGGGAGAACGATTCGTCGCCTGGCAGAAAATATAATATTCGCGATTGGTCGTTTCGTAGCGGTCCAGATAAAAATCCTTGATCCGCGCCGCGCGCGGCGGCGATTCGTCCGCATACCAGGGTTTGACCAGGCCCAGTTTCTGCGCCCGGTTATCGGCGTCCGTCTGGTCGGAGCCGATCAAAACCGAACCGCCGGTCACACACACCATGCCGGGAGGCGGCTCGGAACACCCCGCCGCTAAAAATAAAATCAGAAAAAAAACTGGCAATCCCGAGCGTTCCATAATATATCCACATGATGAACCCGACCCGACCCGGCCCAATAATTCCGCAGGACTTTTTGAAGAACCTGCCGACAACGCGCGTTCCCACCGAGCAGATAGACGCGGAGGACCGCGTCGCCGATTTTTCCCTGGGACCGATTCCCAAAACCTTGCGCGAATCGATACGCGCTCTGGGCGTCGTCTGCCCCCTGTTACTGACCGCGTCGGATAAAGGGTATCAAATTGTCGCCGGCCATCGTCGAGCCGCGCTGGCCAGGGAGTTGAACCTGAGAACCATTCCCGCGCTGACGTTGCCGTCTTTATCTCCGGCGGAAAAAATCGCGCTCAACCTGGCCGAAAACCGCGCCCATCGCGAATACAGCGACGTTGAAAAAGGTTTGATCCTGCACAAACTCCAATCCGCCGATCTGCCGGAAAATCAAATAGTCGCTCAATATATGCCATGGATCGATTTGGAAAGCAGTAAAAAGTTGTACGAGGATTTTCTTCAGATTCCAAACTTATCTCCCGGACTCAAAGAATACCTGCACGCCGGGGGCGCGCCGATCCGCAAATTCTTAACGCTGTTGCAGTGGGACGGCGCCAGCCAGGCGGCGATGGAAGGGCTGGCGGCAACGATCCAGCCGGGAGCCAACAAACTTCACGATTTATTGGAGCGCGTCGACGAAATCGCGCGGCGGGAAAACCTGTCTCCGGGGGAGATGATCGGGCGCGAGGAAATCAAAACCATTCTTGCAGACGGCGATCTTTCGGCGGGCGAAAAGTATCAGCGCGTTTATGATTATTTTCACGCCCTGCGTTATCCCACGTTGGCCGGTTTGCAAAAGCGGGTTGTGTTGTTGCTGGACCGATTGGCGTTACACAGGAACACGCGGATCAAGACGTCCGAAAGTTTTGAGAACCGCGAGATAAAAGTCGAACTGAAATTCGCCGATCAAAAGGACCTCGTCGAGCAGGCCGAACGCCTGCGCCTCGCCTCGGAATCCGC
>JAJDBD010000063.1 GCA_029261575.1 Nitrospinaceae bacterium
GACGGTTTCCCCGAACCGCTTGGCCCAGGCGGCTCCCTTGCAGGCGCCCACGGGTTCTCCTTTTGTGGAAGCCGATTCGCGGGTGGGAACGGGAGCGTCGTGATCGTATACCAGGGTTCCGCTGGGATACGCCAGCCAGTCCACTTTATTATGCGCCGCCGCTTGAAATACCTGGAAATCCAGCAAGGTATTATAGGTCGCCATTTCCGCGGGACGCCTGGAGTTGTAACCGAGTCCGGCGATCCGGGACGCGAAGTGGAACACCCATTCGCGTCCGGACATACAACGGCGCGCAAAATCGGCCTCCCGCAAGTCTCCCTGGAAATATTCAATGGCGCCCCGATGCGGCAGGCTTTTATGCAATTTGGATTTTCCGCTCCGGGAAGCGACCGCAAGGTCCGCTCCCTGGCGATACAAATATTCCGTCAGGTGCGAGCCGATAAAACCCGCGCCTCCCGTCACTAAAACTTTTTTATTTTTAAAAAAAGAATCGTTCATTAAACCAGTCGGCGGGTAATGTCAATTATGAGCGAAACGGCATTTTAGCGGTTCAATTTTTACCAAGAAAAGCCTTATATACACGAGAGGATTTTAGTAAAATGAAAATTGATCAATTCAAAATTTAAATTTCAAATTAGAATAACAAAAAATGGACGATCTTGAAATATTGAAAATAGAGGCGGTTAAGAAGGAAATCCAAACCAGGGGCAGGCGTCTCACCGGTCTGGAGGCCCTTGAGATCGAACAGAGAGTGGAAAAGGATTATCTGGAAAAACACGGCCCGCCTCCGGACTCTAAAAATAAAAAACTGCCTTTAGACATGTACCGGTTTGATTGAACCGGCGAGGCGCCGGGGCCAGTAGGCGCCAGGCAAGCGCCTGGAGGCAGATTAGTAGGCGTGACTTATTTAAATGACGCTACAAGTTTGGGTGCGCTTGCATCTCAAACTCTTCCACCGGGCGTTGCCCGGCGGCGGTTTGCGAGGGGATGAAGATTTTGGACAAACGCTTTGATAAAAAATTCATGTTCAGGGCCGGGGTCGTTTTTATGGCGACCCTTTTTTTTCTGTCCGCATGCGCTTTGGACAAAGAGGCGCTTCAGAAGCGCAGTTCTCCGCTTCCCATTAAACCTCTTTCCGCCAAGGCCCGGCTCCTTCCCAGCGACGTGCCGCTAAAAACCGGCAAGGAAATTTCCGAGCCGTACCGTCTGGGGGTGGAAGACGTGATTTCCATCGCCGTCCTTAACGATATAAATATGAACGATACCCAGAGGGTTCGCCCCGACGGAAAAATTTCATTTTTTCCCATGGGGGACATGCAAGCCGCCGGTTTGAGCGTTCAAGAAGTTCGCAAAGAAATCATCCAGCAACTCAAAACCGACAGTACCAAACCTTATATCCTGGGCGCGGGCGACGTTATCGAGGTCAAGGTGTTTGGTCATGCGGACTTGGGAACCAACCAGGAAATCCGTCCCGACGGAAAGATCTCCATCATGCCCGTAGGCGACGTTCAGGCCAGCGGGCGCACCGTGGAAGGCCTCAGAAAAGAAATTGCGGAGTCCCTTTCCGAACTGGCGCTCAACCCCATCGTCGCCGTCAATATCAAGGAATATAACAGCAAGCCCATCCAAATTTACGACCCGATTGTCAATGTCACGATAACCGAATACAACAGCAGGAAGGTTTCGGTTTTGGGGGCGGTAGACAAACCGGGGATTTTGAAATTGAAGTCCTCGACCTCGCTGGTGGAGGGGATTTCCTCCGCGGGGGGATTGAACGAAGACGCCGATCTGAAGCGAGCCGTGTTTTTTCGCAATGAGGAATTGTTGCCCGTCAATTTTGAAAAGCTGTTCAAGAAAGGCGACCGGAGCCAGAATATTTTGCTTCAGGCCAACGACTCCATTTTCATTCCCAGTTCCAGCGATAACAGGATTTACGTGATCGGCGAAGTCAAAAAGCCGGGAATTGTGACTTGGCAGGGGACGTTGAATTATCTTAATGCAATCGCCATGGCCGGGGGATACAATAAAACGGCCCAGACCCAGAACGTAATTCTAATAAGGGATGGGTTGGTAGAACCCGCCATGTACATGGTCGACGCCCGGAGCATCACGCGGGAAGGCCGCCTGGAATATAACATTCCCCTCGAAACCGGCGACGTCGTTTATGTCCCCAAAGACGCCATGGGTAGCGCTGAAAGATATCTCGAATTTGCCAACAAGCTCCTGCAGCCGATTTTATCCCTGCAATCGGGGATCATTTTAGGTTCCAGCGTCAAAAGCACCTTGACCCAACCTAGCGGCGGCGGTGGAGTAGGAACTTCCATTAATTTAAATCCTTAAGAGGTTAACCATGAATTTGAGAAAAGGAATCACAGCCGTTCTGATCATATTGTGCGCATTCTTTTTTGCCTCTCCTGTTTTGGCTTCGACCGCTTCGATGGACCCGGACAAGAGCCGGGGAAGTTTTTCCAAACTGGCCGCTTCGAATTCCATGATGGCTCAGGAAAAATCGGAAGGCTTCTTTAATAAACTAAAACGAAACTTTATGGGAATATTCCCCCCGAAAAGCAAGCAGTCTCAGGAGGGGGAGCAAGGACAATCCCAAGGCGGGCAAGGGCAATCTCAAACGGAAAACCAACCTGGCATGTCCAGCGGCGGCGGTCAAAACTCTCAAACTTCTCAGGGACAAGGTTCGTCGGAAGGCGGCATGGCCCAGAATAATCAGGGCGCGGCCATTCAAAACAAGATGAAGGATTTCCAGGAGAAGATGAAGGAATTTCAGGCCAAGGGCGGCGATATGGCCAAGGTCCAACCTCTCATGCAGGAATTTCAGAGCCTGATGCAACAGGGTAAAATGGACGACGCTTCCATTAAACTGGACGAAGTCCTGGGGATTTTGGACGGCTCAACGGGGAGTTCGGGGACGACGGCTTCCCAGACGCAGGAACCATCCTCTTCCGCGCAGTCTTCTCCTCCTGCCTCTTCGTCGGAGACCATGGACACGCCGAGCGCGGGATTTTCCGAAAAGACAAAAACAAAATACCTGCTGTTTCAGGTTTTCACGGGCGTTCCCGATAAGAATTCCGGCGTTTTCACCTCGGGCAACAGCAAGTCCTTTTTTGAAAAATATATCAAGGACATGAAAAGCAAGGTCATGCCCAACAGCATGCACCCCGACCGTAAACTCGGGTTTTCCATTGGGCCTTTCGCCATGGATCAAACCGAATCGGAAATCAGCCGGTCCATCAATGACGCATTTGAAATCGGTTTGGAACAAAACCTGGCGGTGAGTTTTCATTTGGACGATTACATGTTCTGGAAAAACGCCAAAGGACCCGATGGGCGAAAGTTGATCGACGGGAAAAACGCCGAGTGGCAGGATTGGAACGGAACGCCAAGCGTCAAATTGAAGGTCGGCTGGTTGCCCAACGACCAGCTTGCTCCGCAATTGTGTTACGAAAAGAAAGCGGTGCGCGACGCGGTGACGCATTATGCGCGCGACGTCGTCGGCAAAGCGGTGAAGAAAGGCGTGGATAAATTGAAAAACGCCGGCAAGGAAAATTTATTCGCCGGAGTCGTCGTCGGATGGGAATCCAACCTGGCGGACGGCTATTGTTCGCTCACGGAACGAGGATTCAGCGCCAGCAATCCGCCGGGAGATCTTGACCGCGAGCGGGAGAAGATTTTACAACGGCACATGGAGCGGATGGCCAAGGGCGTCTACGACGCCGGAATCAACAAAGATTTGATCTTCACGCATATCGCGCCCATTCCCAAAAAAGATATGGAATCCCTGAAATCCGCCATGTCCGCGGAGAAGATTCGCAAAATGCCGCAGTCTACAGTGTTCCGGGCATTTTGGACCGCGTTCAATAAATATTCCAATCCCGGGTACAGCCTGTATCCCGCAATGGGAATGTTCGACGATATCTACAAGGCGCTTGCCGACAACGGAAATTCCACTTGGGGAATGGTGGAGGGCACCAACGTCATGCTCACCGCCGGGACCCATAGCGGCGGTGCGGGGCAATCGTTTGTTGATTGGGAAACCTACCTGGGCCGGATCTACAATCACGGCGGCAAGGTCATGGTGATTTTCGGCGGGTTCCAGGGCGGCCAGGGAGCCTACACCACTGCAACCGAAAGCAAGGAAGCCATTGCCGCGTATCAAAAGTTTTTGCGCGGCGAGACCCTGGTGGAAGGGAAAGAGTTGGATATAAAATCCGACAGCGGCTCTGGCGGCGGTTCCGGTTCTTCCGACCTGCCTTCGCGTATGAAAGCGCTACCCGCCAAGATTCAAAAATTTCAGCAGAAGGGTGGAAGCATGGGCGCCATCCAAAGCAAATTGCAATTGCTCGACCAGCACATGAAGGCCGGGGAAATTGGAAAAGCGGAAAAGGTTTTGGATGAGATTGAATCCAAACTGAAGTAATAAAACCGGGGGAGGGTCCGGAAGTCCGGGCTCTTCCTTTGTCCCTCTTTATTTTTTCCAGGCGTATCCATTTTTCCTCCGTATCGCCGTCATGTTCCTCACAGCCCGAAAATCGAACAAGTCATTTCAAACAGTTCTTCTGCCGCTGGCGGCGGGCGTTTTGGTCGCCCTGGTTACCTTCGCCGCCCTTTCAGCTCTGCGCCCCATGCTGGTCATATTTTTGTTTGGCGGCGCCGCAGTCTTTTTGCCCACTCTGATTTTAAAAGACCCAAAACTGTATTGGTTGTTCCTCTTTGCGCTTTCCCTGTTGTTCGATATCAGCAAACGCCTCACCAGTTGGATGGCGAAGCCCTGGATCCTCTTTCAGGAATACGGCATGCCGTCCTCCGGCAATCTCAGCGTTCATTTATATCTTTCGGACGTCGTTCTTATCCTGCTGATGATCCCCTGGCTGTGCCGCCTGATTTTGCGCAAGGAAAAAATTTATTTCCCAAAGTTCGCCTGGATTCCCGTGATGTATCTGGCCTGGGCGACGTTCGGTTCCCTGGCCCATGCGATATCTCTGCAACTCAGTTTTTTTGAATTGACGCGGCAGGGAATTTATTTTATTTCATTCCTCTACCTGGCCAATAACGTGAATTCCAGGAAATACGTTCGCGGAATCATGGCGGCGCTGGTATTGGGAATCCTGATCGAAGCGCTCGCGGTCGTTGTCGCGTTTCAACTTCAAACGACGGAAAGCGCCTTCGGCGGCCTTTATCAGGAGCGCGGTGAAAAAGGCCTGGGAGAATCCAGCGACCTTTACACATCAGAAACCGACTCCCCCTACCGGACCAAGAGAAGTCAGGGCACCTTTTCTCATCCCGCCCATGCGGCGTATTACTTTGAATATCTCCTGCCGCTGGTTTTAATTTTGATCATCGTTCAGAAAAGGGCCGGACCGAGGATTTTGCTTATTCTTTTATTTCTCCTCGGGGTCACCGGTTTGGTCATGACTTTTTCGCGCTCGGGGTTTATAGGTTTTTCCGTCGGTTTTTTCTGCGTTCTCTCTATTTCGAGAATGCGAAATATTTTTTCCCGATCCAAGTTCGCCGTTTTTCTCGCGGGGGTGATCGCCGTTATTATTGTCGCGTCGCCCTTCATCTACGACTTTTTGACGTCCCGGCCCAAGGCCTTCAGCTACCGGTTTTATCTATTGGAAAAAGGGTTCGAGATGTATTTGGAGAATCCAGTCGTGGGCGTGGGAATCAATAACAGTTCTGCGGCAAACAAAATTTTTCAATTTAAAAAGGGCAAGGGAAAGAAATGGGAAGTCATCGTCATCCACAACCATTACCTGATTGTCGCCATAGAATCCGGAATCGTAGGATGCTTTCTGTATTTTTGGTTCTTTGTCTTGATAGGAATGAAAGCCTATCGCTGTTCCGGGTCGCGCCATTTGGAAATCTCCATATTCTCCATTGCCATCCTGGGCGCTTATTTTGGACTGGCGGTCCATAATCTGGCGGAACCTTTCGGCGGCCACGCGGTGCATTCCATGCTATGGCTGTTTGCGGGCCTGGTGGCGGCTTTTGAGAAAATGGGGATCGAGGAAGAGAATGAGACTTTCGTTTTTAAGGAGCCGGAACCCGAACGGGTTTTCCCCCAACCCCAAAGTCAGGCTTTTTGAGGAGCCTTGTTTTTTTTGTTGAGAAATAAAAAATAGACCAGCGCGTAACCCGCCACGTAGCAAAACCCCAGAACCATAAAATGCAATCGGTCGCCGATCAATACAACCGGAGCGGCGAAAGCCAGGCCCAGGGCCAGGGGCCGGGTCAAAATCCTTCCCCAACTCAAACGAAATACGTTTTTTGAAACCAGCCATTGATGCAAGATCCATGAAATGGAAATGGAAAACAGAGTGGCCAGGGCGGCTCCGAACAGCAAGTACTTTGGAATTAAAATTAAATTGAAGGCGATGTTGCTGGCGATATTGACGAAGGAAATGAACATATGATTTTTCTGAAATCCCGCAGCCTCGTACAGAATGGACATCAACATGTCCGAGACCAGGATCAAATAAATTACCATAAATACTTTTAGCGCCGGGACCGAAGCAGAAAATTCGCCGCCAAAAACGGCGAGGATCAAGGGATCTGCAAACAGAAACGTGCAAAAGCTCATGGGAACCACAAGGTAGAAAAGCTTTTGCGCGATCTGCTCCAGTCCGGAAGCTTCCAGTTTCCCTTCCTTCCATTGACGGGAAATTTGCGGGAAAAGAGTTTGAGCCACGGCGGTGGGCAGGAAGGAATATACTTCCAAAAATTTACTGGCGGTCACGTAGATTCCCGTGATTCCAATGGTCGTCATTTTGGACAGCATGAGAATGTCCACTCGCCAAAAAGCCAGAGCCGACAAACCGATCATGCTGAACGAAGCCAAAGGCCCACGCAACTCCCGAAGCAACTCTGACCGGACTTGCCATTCGATTTTAATCGCCGTGCGGTTCAGCAGATACAGGTATGCGAGGCAGGAAACGCTTTTCACGATCAATACGGTTTTTACGATGTAAATGATTCCAAACTCATTAAGAATAAAATATCCGTTGAGAGCGAAGGTCGTCAAAATTTCCAAAACCGCGACGAGGAAGTAGACGTTTAATTTTTTGTGGGCGATGAATCCGCTTTTCAGCAGGTTGTTCGCGGCCAGGGGAAGCAGGGTGAGGCAGGCGGCGACCAGCGCGGATTGTACTTCCACGGGATAGCCAAACAGGTCGATGGCTCCGAACATGACGGCCATGGCCGCGAAGGAGGAGACCAGGCAAATTTGCAAGCCCGTTCCTACCAGGCGCCCCGACTCTTCGGGCCGCTTGCCGGTTTCGCGGAGAATCAGGTCCGCCGTTCCCAGGTTGGCGAAGGCTTGGAATACGACCGTCCAGGTGGTGAACACGACGTACTGACCGAGAAAGACCTGGCCTCGGATTCTGGACATCAAAAAGATCAGGAAAAGGCCTGTGCACAGGCCCACGACCGCCTCGGCGACTAGGAATTTGGCTTGGGAAAAAGTTTTTCCTTCCATGGCGCTGTCCGGGACTAATATCGATTGTGAAGTTTCTTAAACAGGCCGTCCCAAAACCCGCGCACACAGGCCCACAGGATGGGTCCCGGCTTCTTGATAAACAGGGTGGCCTTGATCATCCATTTTAAGAAATTGAACAGGTGAGGAAGTACGATGTTGAAAAAGTTTTTATGGTGATACAAATGGAGCCAAAAATAAGTGGAGTTGCGCCATAAATAATAAAAGCGGATGGGCGGCGACCAGAAAACCTTTACCTTGCGAATGCCAAAGCGCAGGTAGTGTAAAGTGTCCATCGGGTGCAGGTTGTGAAGGACGATGCTGGATTGATGGATGAATCCCTTATACCCCCGCCGCATGCCTATATAGCCGTAAATTACGTCGCCCCAGTCCAAAACATAATCCAGTTCCGGGAGGCCGATTTCCTTCACCGTTTCCAGTTTGTACATGCTTCCCGTCCACATGTTGGCGTCGCATTCGTAATATTCTGCGTCGGGATCGGGAGAGATTTCGTAAACGCCTTTTTCGTTAAAATTCACGCCGTGGTGCAGGCGGTCGATCCTTTCTTCTTTTGGGAGACAGCTCAGCGTCCAGGTTTTTTCCTGGAGTTCCGGGGGAAAGCCTTCGTATAGCCGGACCAGTTTTTCCAAAGCGTCGGGCAGGGGGAGCGTGTCCGCGTCCAGAATCCAGATCCAGTCGTGATCCTTTTCCAGCGCGTATTTCATCCCCGTGTTCACCGAGCCGTTGGTTCCTGTATTTTCATCGTGGCGGATGATGTGGACCTTGTCGGGGAACTTACGGTCCAGGGTTTTGTCGATCGATGCGTTGTCGACGATCAGGATTTCCTCGACGGGATAGGTTTGCGCCATCACCGCCTGGATGCACTGGTCGATAACGTCTTCGTCGTTAAATGTGTGAATGTGTCCCAATACCTTCATGGTTCAGTACCTTTTCTCCAGATTTCCAATCAGGCCGTACCAGAACCCGCGCAGGCAAGCCTTGATCTGCGGGCCGTGGTTTTTTGGCCGAACGAGGAAGTTCAACGTGAACAGGGCGGATCGGTAAAAGACCCCAACGATTTTTTTAATGCCCCGGTTGGGATTTTCGTGAAGCCAGAAATAAAGCTGGTTTTTAATTTTGTAATAACACCGGATGGGCGGCAGTTCGTAAAGAGTGAACGTAAAGGGACCAAACTTGCGCTGATTTTCCTGGAGTCCTGGGACGCCGCCGATATTGTGGTACATCACCGCGTCTTCCACAACGTAACCCTGAAGGCCCGCGTTTTTTGTGCGGAATCCGTATTCAATTTCGCCCCAGTCCAAAACGTAATGCGAAGAGGGCAGACCGACTTCCCGGACCGTCTTTAGCGGGTACAGGCACCCGGACCATATGGCCACGTCGCATTTAAAATAGGAATGGCCCGGCTCGCGTTGCGCGGGAGCGCCGCTCTTTGGCGTGAACACAAACGCCGGATGTTCCTCGCCTGTGGGATGGTCGACCACGAGGCAGGCCAAAAAACTTGTCCGGTCGCGTTCCTCTTCGGAAAAACTTTCATAAACGCCGACGAGTTTTTCCAGGGCGTCTTTATCCGGCGCGCTGTCCGCGTCGAACAGCCACACCAGATCGTGCCCCCTCTCCATCGCGTATTTCATTCCGGTTATGATGGAGCCGTTGGTTCCCAGGTTTTCCTCGTGGCGGATGATGTGGACCTTGTCGGGAAAGGTCCGGTTCAATGTGTCGTCCGTGGAGGCGTTGTCCACCAGGACGATCTCGTCCAGAGGCAGGGACTGGTTCATCAAAATGTTGATGGATTCGTCGATGACGTCGTCGTCGTTGAACGTATGAATGTGGGCGATTATTTTCATCCGTTAATATCTGTTTTTCAATCTCTTGTTAAAGCCGTCCCGTATTCCACGCCACATGGCCTCGATTTCCGCTTTATGGGATTCTCTCCGCAGGTAAAAACCAAACAAAAATCTTCCTAGTTTTAAAGCGTTTCTCAGGATGGTGATCGCCCATTTCCTGCGGTTGTCGTAAAGGGAAAAATAGGTCATGTTGCGCGCCATATAGTAGCAACGCAGGGGTGGAAATTCAAAACCGGATAAGTTGAACGGTCCCCAGGGAACGATCGTTTTCCTCAAGCTGGGCACCCCGGCGGTGTTGTGAAATAAAACGCTTTTCTGGTCGATGTACCCGTCGAAATGATTTTTTAAAACACGGTGTCCATATTCAAACTCTCCCCAGTCGAGAAAATAATCCTTGTTGGGATAGCCCACGCAACGAACCATTTTCATCCGGTACAGGCAACCCGACCAGATATTGAAGCAACAGGAGTAATAAGGCGCGTCCTCATCGGGATGAACGCCGACGATTCCAAGCCCGGAGTATATTCCGCCATGCTGAGGTTTCAGGCTGGGAAGATAGACCGGCAGGGAGGCGATGAATCCCACTTTTTCTCGTTGTTCGGGAGGAAATCCTTCGTAGCGCGCGATTAGTTTTTCCAAGGCGTCATTTTCTGGAACGCTGTCGGCGTCCAAAACCCATATCCAGTCGTATCCTTTTGAATTGGCGTATTCCATGCCCACGGGAATGGCGCCGCTGGTCCCCAGGTTTTCCTTTTGCGGCAAGACGGTTACTTTATCGGGGAATTTCCGATCAAGAGTCTGGTCCATTGAATGGTTGTCGACCAGAATGATTTCTTCGATGGGATAAGTTTGGGAGGTCAGCGCGGCGATGCAATCGTCGATAACCAGCTCGTCGTTGAATGTATGGACGTGGGCGAGTATTTTCATTTCAGAATATATTTAACCGGCATTTGGTTTGCTCCTCTCCGTCGCTTCGGAACTAGAGCAAGAAAAAAGTTGTCTTAATAGTGGACGACTTCAGGATTTCTTTGGCGACGGTTTATAAAAATATCGGTTGGAGAGATTCTTGTTCAAGCCGTCCCACACGCCGACCAGGCTGGCGGCCAATTTATTGAAACGGCCGCCTTCCATGAGAAAAATTTTTCCCAAATTGGCGACCAGACGGAATGTCATGAAAAAAAGCGTCGTTAAAATTTTTTTATTGGGATAAAGGTACAGCCAAAAGTAAACCATGTTACGAAAATATAAATACCGGCGAAAAGCGGAATGGTTGGTGCTGTATATCTTAAGCGAGAAAAACTGGAAGTATTTTGTTTTTCCCACCGGATGGAAAATCAGGCTTTGGGTATGGCCGAGCACCTTGTACCCGGCGGTTTTCACCCGGTAACTGTACTCCAGGTCGCCATAGTCCAAACTCAAATCCTCCCAGCAGCCGCGTTCTCCAAACCGGGGCGGCCCGACTTTTTTAACGGCTTCCATATTGTATAAACTACCGCTCCAGATCGTCGCGTCGCATTCGTAGTAAACCTGTCCGGGCTTTACATAGGTTGGGCGCACCCCTCCGGGCGTGAGCTGGCGCCCGTGAACTACAATGTCCGAAGGCTTGAGCACCACTTCGCTGCTGATGACCCCAATTTTGGAGCGTTCTTCCTCGTCAAAGCCCCGATATAACTCCACCATTTTTTCCAACGCGTCCGATTTCGGAATCGTGTCCTGATCCAAAACCCATATCCAATCGTAACCCTTCCTCTCCGCGTACTCAAAAGCCGTGCCGACGGCTCCGCTGGTGCCCAGGTTGCGTAAATGGCAAATCAGGGTGACCTCCGGCGGATAGGTCTCCTCGCTGGAGCCGTCCGTCGACCGATTGTCCACGACGATGATTTCCCGGATCGGGTAGGTCTGGGCTTTCAGGGATTCAATGCAGGCTTTCAGCGCGGCTTTCCCGTTCAGGGAACTGGTGTAGGCGACGATATTCATGAATTCATATCAGAATTTGCGAGTCAGCGGAGGGATGGTTGCCAAAACCGGAAGATCCAAAACTCTTTGAACGTCTTCCCGGCTTCTTATCGAGGCGTCGATGTATTCCATGAAAAAAACCAAACCGACGCCGGCGAGCAGAGCGGCGAAAAGCGAAACCCCGGCGTAATAAAACTTCAGGGGTTTGTTGGGGTAATTGGGCGCGGAAGCGAGCGAGACGATCCGCACTTCGGTCAGAGGTTTGGATTCCTTGAGGCTGGCCTCCTTCACTTCCTTGGCGATCAATTCATACGCGTTGCGCGCGACGTCTATGTTCAAGTCCAAAATGGCCAGTTGGCGTTCCAGGGCGGGAAGGTTTTTTAAGTCCCTCTTGCGGCGATCGACGGCCCCCATGAGCCGCGACCGCTCCGCCATCTGGCTTTTGATGACGGGATTGGACGGCGGATAGCGCTCCTCCAGTCCGGCCAGTTCTGTCTCGGCTTTTTCCAAATCTATTTCCAACTCGGTGATGACTTTTAATTTCTCCGCATATTCATCCGTGTAAGAAAAAGTGGAGTGTTTTTCCTTAAAAAGTTGCAGGTCGCGCCGGGTATCCAGCAATAGCGTTTTGCTTTCTTCTAATTTGTTTTCCAGGTATTTGCGCGTTTCGCCCGATTCGCTTTGGTGGATTTTGGTCAGGTAATCGGTAAAGACCTTGGACGTGGTGTTGGCGACCTGCGCGGCCAGTTCGGGGTCGTCGGCGGAATAAGTGATGCGAAACACATAGGTGTCCGACGTCGTTTCCAAAGACAGATTTTTTTTAACTCCTTTGACGGTCTTTAAAAATTTGTTCCGTTCAAACGTTCTGCCGTATTTTAAAATTTGTATGGCGTCGCGAATGAAGTTCTTTAAAGGCTCTTTGTATTCGCCGAGCAATTTGGAAAGAAATCCCTTTTTCTTTTTTTTCTCTCTTTGATCCAGTTTCAAAATCCGGACCACCGATTCCACAATTTGGTCGCTGGTGATAATTTCAATATAAGTTTTTCCCGGAGTTTCAACGGACATGGTTTGGCCGACGGGAAAACTTAGAAGTTCTTTGCTGGTGGTTTTGGCCATGACTTGCAAATTATCCTGGGGGCGTACCAGGACCAGAGCGGACGCCTCGTAATTGTCCTCCGCTAAAAAGGAAAGGAAATATCCGGCAACCGTCGCGGTGAGGCAGAGAGAAAATATCATCCACTTACGGTTGGATAATACTTTCCAAATTTGAAGGATTTCCATAAGGCGAACAAAATTTCCGGATCGCGCAGACGGCGTCCGTTTCGCGGGACGGTTCATTTCGCCAAAGCGCCCGCGATGGGTAAACGATTGTTTTCAAGTCAGTTAATCTGAATCCTACCATTATAGCCCAAGGGACTGGCAGGCTCAATAAATTTAACAACTTGCCCTGATGTTTGACGGGAGAAAATTAGATTTAAGAGGATTGGGTTTTGCGGAATTCCAAAAAATAGAGCGTTCCGCCGTATAGGAGCATTCCAGTCAGGGAGGGGAGAAACAAATTGTCAAATTTTTGCAGACTGAAATAGATTCCCAGAGACATGATCAGCGAGGCGGCCAGAGGGCGCAAGGCGTATTTGAGGAGGGGAACCTGGATTTGTTTTTGAAATTGCAAATAGGCGCCGGTGAATACCGCGGCTTCGCCCGCCAGGGTGGCGACGGCGGCTCCCATCATCCCAAATTCCGGAATGAGAAGAACGTTGAGAAGCAGGTTGACGACGGCGCCCAGGGCAATGACCTTGGTGAATTGATTTTGCAATCCCCAGGCGAGCAAGGGGTGTCCAAAGGACGCCGTGATGTAAACAAACAGCACGTTCCAGGCGAGAAATTTTAAAGGCAAGATGGAGTGGAAGTATTGAGGACCAAACACGAAAAGAATAATTTTCGGCGCCAGTAAAAAACAGGCGAACCCTAGAGGGATTCCAAGATAAAACTGGGTTTTGATATATTTGTTTACGATCAGGCCCGCTTGCTCGTCCTGTTTATAGCGAGAAAGCGCCGGCAGGTAGGCGTTGAACACGACCGCGGCGGGAAGGGCCAGGGTGAGGGCGATCCGGTAGGCGCCATTGTACCAACCGACAATCGCGTCGTTTTTCATATAACTCAACATCAAGGTGTCGAAGTTATAATAAAGGGTCGTCAGGACCATGGCGACGCCGATGGGAAGCGCTTGTTTCAGAAGATCCTTCCAAACCGGCCAGTCAAAGACAAAACGGGGTCGTCCGTTCCATTTAATATACACCGCCATCGCCCAGAGGAAGGCGACGCCCGTCGAGAGGGATTGATAAATTCCCACCCGGGGCAAATGTCCGGGACTATTCACCCAGATCAAAATCAACGATAAAGCCAGGATTTGCTTGAGGGTGTTGGTGAATGCGATGTACTGCATTTTTTCCACGCCCTGGAAAAACCAGTCGAGCGCAATCGCGGAGGCAAAAATGGTGAATCCCAGGTAAAACAAAACCTGTTTGACGGCCTCGTCCTTGTCCATGAAAGAAATTAAAACGCACAGGAGGAAAAATGAAATCAGGGAGACGAGAGCGCGGATTGAAAAAATATGGTTTACATAATAGGGAACGGTTTGCGGATCCCTTGCGATCTCCCTGGACCCTATGAGGTTGAGTCCCATGCTCACGGGGAGGAGGAAATAGGCGAGGACCGCCTGGGCAAAGCTGTATTGGCCGAATCCAGAGGAACCCAATACCCTCGCCAGGTAGGCGAAAATCAGGAAGCTGATCAGTTTATTGATTCCCTCGGCTGCGGCCAGAGAGAAAACGTTTCGCCCGATCTGTTTTGCGATAGTCAACGATTTCTGGCCATGGGGAATTAAAACCGGGCGCCGTCTGGATTAACTTTCCCCGGTCCGCCCCTGCGGTTTCCAGCGTTATTCCGGAGTCGTTCCAGGTTTTTAATCCCGAGACGAGGGCGAGCGGTAGAAATCCATATAGTCGTTGGATTCCGATCCCGCATTTTCCGCTTCAAAACGATTCATCACCACGCCCAGGATTTTGGCGCCGCACTTTTCCAGACGCGACTTGGCCGTTTTGGCGTCCTCTTCGGAAATATCCCCGGCGCTGAGAACCAGAATCGTCCCTTGAACCAGGGGACCCAGTATCAATGCGTCGCTAACGGGCAAAATGGGGGGCGTGTCGAGAATAACGGCGTCGTATTGGTTTTGATATTCATTGAGCGCGGACTTTATAATTTTCCCGTCGAAAAGTTTCAAGGTCTCCACGCTCACCCTGCCGGAGGGAACAACGTCCAGCTTGTGAGAATCACGGTCCCCGGGTTTGCCGACGATGATGGGATGGATCGAATCCATGGGATTGCCCGCGCCGGTTAAAATATCGGCGAATCCCTTTTCATTGGAAATGTTAAATATTTTGTGCAGGCTGGGTTTTCTCAAGTCTGCGTCCACGAGCAAGACTTTTTTTCGAGCCAGCATCAGGGAAATGGCAAGATGGAGGGCGACGCTGGTTTTCCCTTCGAGGGGGTGCGCGCTGGTGACAAGAACTGAAAGGTTTTCGGATTGCGAATTGGAAAGGTAAACGTTGTTCTTTAAAGTTTCATATGCCAACGCGGCCCTGGGATGCGTGTAATGAAAATCAACCAGGTCTTTCAGGGTGTTGATCGGGTGGGCGCCGTTTGGATTTTTCTTTTGAAATAGCTTGGCAATTTCCATTGACTTTTTACCAGGTCCCTGGATTTTTGAATCATCCCGAACGCCTTCCCCTCAGCTTCGCAATGGTCCTGAAATATCATTTAATATTCGTGCGACGCAGTTTAAGCGAGGAGGAAATAGAATGGGGTTTCATTCATCTTAAGGAAAACCCCTTAAAAAGTCAATAAATCAAAAGGTTAGGGCGGGTGAGGCGTGTTTCAGGGCGGGGCAGGGGCTAGCGATACTAGCCCTCTATTTCGACAACTTCGTATTTCTTTTTGAATTCTGTTTGGTCGGCTTTGCACTCTGGGCAAGCCCAATCTTCCGGAATATATTCAAAGGCGGTATTGGGCGCCGCGCTACCGCTTCCTTGTCGAGGATCGTAAATATAGCCGCATTTGGTGCAAAGAAACTTGTGGACCGCTTTTTTTGTCATGGACTCCAACCTTTCCTGAAACTGTTTTTAATCCGTTTCTATTTATACCATAAGCCCCATAGAGCCGCAAAAAAATCTTTAAAAAAGGCGCGCGATATATCCAAAAAATTGACTCAGTTAGGCAACTTTCTTCAATACAAATCCCGTTGAAAAAAAAACTGGAATGACCTATCCTCAAACGTTCTAGTCAACCAAATAAAACCGCTCCCACAATACCGAATGAAAAACGTCGACGGTTCAATAATTCTTTCCATCATCATAGCCAGCTATAACGCGCGGGACCTGCTCAAGGACTGTCTGGAGTCGATATATAAAAACCCTCCGGCGTGTTCTTTTGAGGTCTTTGTTGTGGACGACCATTCCCATGACGGCAGTTACGAAATGACTCTGGAACTTTTCCCCCAGGTTCGCGCTTCAAGGAACGAAAGAAATTTGCACTACGCGCGGTCCAACAATCGCGTGTTTGACAAGGCGAAGGGTCGTTATATTTATTTGTTGAACAGCGACACGCTCATGCTGCCCGGAAGTTTGGACAAGATGGTGGAATTTTTGGAGGCCCATCCCCGCGTTGGGTCGGTGGGGAGCAAACTGTTAAACGAGGATGGATCCGTCCAGGCGTCCGTTAAAACGCTTCCGTCCGTCATGTCGGGATTTTTTGGCGCCCGGTCTCCCATGAACTGGTTTTTTCCGAACAATCCAGGCACAAAAAAACACCTGCTTCATTTGAGCAAGGACATGTCCGAACCTTTCAAAGCCGGGTACGTCTCGAGCGCCTCGGTCATGTTTCCCCGCGAAACGGTCCGGGAGGTGGGCTACCTGGATTATCGACTTTCCTACCATGTAGACGCCGATTACTGCGCCAGGGTCTGGGAAAAAGGGTGGGAGGTTTATTTTTTGCCGGAAGCCGTCGTGATTCACCTGGACCATAAAGGCGGCACCCAGGTGAGCCGCAAACGGCGGTTCAAATCCATTCTGGAGTTTCATTACGGTTCTTTTATCTATTACCAAAAACACGAGATGACTTCGTATTTCCATCCCCTCACTTTCATTGTCGTGTTGGGACTTTCCGTTCGGTTCGTCGCTTCCCTCCTCATGCAACAGACCCAGGAGTTGTTCCGGAAATAATAATTCCTTCCGTCTAGCTCCTCGACTTTGCCAATCCCCTCCCGTCGATTAGCAGGTCGGTTTTTTCCGGCGCGAATTTTTTAACGGTCATTTTTTTTAAAGTTATCACGCCTCCCTCAACGGCGGTCTTCTTTAACAACCTGGCGTCGTAGTTTGACTTTATAAAATCCTGCAGGGGCTTGTACTGCGGGTTGGGCGCGCCGATAAAGGGGTCGTCCAATAAGTAAAACGTCTTATAGTTTTTCTCTTTAAATTTCCAGACCGGATAGAGTCCGCTTTTAAAATTTGGACGATCCATCAAGCCAAACCACGCCGTCGCGCTTCCCACCACGGGCAAACCGTCTTGCGGAACCAAATCCCTGGCCGATTGAATATAAGACTCCCGGTCCCAGGAGCGGTTTTTGTAATAAACGGCGGAATACTGCGGGACCATGAGAATCAGGACGATCAAAAGCGCCCAATTGAGTTTTTTTATGGACTCAAAAGCGCCAACCAAAATAACCAGCAAGCAGGGATAGAACAACACGGCGTATTGAAAGTTATCCCGTAGAAAACTCAAGACAAGAAGAATCCAGAAGGCGCAAAAAAACTCCATGCGGGCGCGATAAATTTTTTCGCGAATCCAGATGGAAATGGAAACGATGAAAAGAATCATTTCCGGAACGTGCCGATAATACTTGGTGGAGAAAAAATAATGACCCAGGGTTCCCAGGTAAACCTTCGCGTCCTTGTCGATGACTCCCACATGACCGGAGACAAAGGAAAATAAGTCACCCGGATTTATAGGGTGAAGAAGAAGGTAATATCCCAGGCCCGCCAAGGCCCCTCCCGCAAAGCTCCAGCGGTCGTCAAAACGATTTTTCCCCTGCTCCTGACTCAAGCCGGAGGCGTCCAGTTTCTTTCTGAAAATGAAAAATACAAAAGGCAAGGTAAGGTTTATAACGGCTATGGGATGGGTCTCGACGGCGATCAGGGAAACGAGGCCCGATAAAAACGGGCGGCCCGATAAAAGAAGATAGAACCCCAGGCTTTGGAAAAACATGACGAGCGCTTCCTGCCGCAAACTATTGGCCGTGGCGAAGGAAAACTCCAGGAGAAAAAACAGGGCCGCGTAGGTCCAGATAAAAGCGCTTCCAAATTTCATTTTTCGCAGGATTAGAATCCATAGGCCTCCCGAAAGAAAAACCAAAAGAAACGAGATCGTCTGCGCGTGTGAATAGGACCAGCCGACTATGGATAGAATAGAGCCATAAATAATGGCGTGAGTTTTTCTGAAGAAATAAAGGCCGCGGGTATCCCCGGAACCGGGTCCTATAAAGATATCGTCGTCTGCGTTCCCGAAGTGGGTATGGTTGTAGGCGAGCGAAAGTATCCAGGGGTCGTCGACGTTGTGGGGCCGGTAGATATCGTAGAGAAATATGTAGGCGCTTAGGACCAGGCAAAAACCGGCGATGAGAGTCGGCTTAAGGACTCCTGCCGTTTCGTCGGCAGACTGCGTATGATTTAAAACCATGACGACCTAGGTATCAGGCAAAAAAAAACCCCCCGGCCAAAGGCCGGGGGGATGAAGCAAGTTGATACTTAGAACTGCATGTTCATCATGATGTAGGCCCAGTCCTGATCGTTGTCGCCGGTCAGGATGGTTTGCTCGTCAGGAGCGCCCGTAGTGGTGGTAACCTTGCGGCCTTGAACCGAAGCCAAAAGATCGCTCGCGAAGAAGTGAGAATAACCCGCGGTGATCTTCAGGTAAGGGTTGTACCAATAGTAGGCGGTGAGGTCGATCTCGTTGCCCAGGTACTTTTCGCCAGCGGAAACTTTACCTTGAACGGTCTGGTCTCCACCCGTGCGATTCGCGTTCTCGGCGGTCCAAAATGTATGGACGTCCAAGTTAACGCCACCCTTTTTAAACGGGTTCGTGTTGATTTTCAAGGCCAGATCCTGCAGACCGAGAAAAGCGGTACCCGCAACTTGTCCACCGCTGCCACCAGAACCGCCCACGCCCAGGAAGACGTCCTGCAAGCCGTAGTACTTATGGCCCGTGTCGATAACGGTGTTAAAAGCATTATGCGTGTCATCGGTCGCGTCGTCGTCGCCGGAAAGATAGTCATACCAGATGGTGACTTTCGGCTTCCACATGACGTTATTAAACTTTTTGCCGATGCGGGCGCCAATCATAAAAGCTTCTCGATCGGCGTCGGTGAAGGTGGTGCCTCCGCAAACGGTGGAAACGGTGCCGGCGCCACAAGCTGCGTCGCCAAACTGGCCGTACACTTCCAAGCGGTAAATGATATCCCAGAATTGCTTCAGGGTGCCCGCTTGGCGCATACCGAGGGTATGAATGCTGTTGTCAACATCCGCCGTATCGGTAAAGGTGTTGCTGGCGCCGATGATGCTACCGGTACCAACAGCCGTAAGACCGGTTCCCGGGGCGGTGAAAAAGCCAGGGGTGTTGGCGGTGTCGTCGTCGATCAAAACATAGGTGAACGACAGGGCGCCGCCGAGAATCTTTCTCAACTGTCCATAGAAAATATGGATTTCTTTGTCATCGTCGTCCTGGAAATCCGCAGCTTCGATATCCATGCTGTACATGTACATCAAAGTGTGGTTGCCTTCGTTATGCGTTACGCGAACGGCGTCGTGAGTCGACGCGCCGAAGGTCCAGAAGGTGTTACCGATCAGGCGATGACCGTCCAGAACCAATTCTTGCCGACCCACTTGCAGATCGATGGGCAGATCAAAGAATTTGTTCAAGGTGAAATAGGCCTGGTGAATACCAACGGAAGCGTCGGTATCGTTAGGCGCGCCCGTTCCAGTTCCCGCTGCGGGTCCTGAACCTAATGCGCCGTGGGCCTGTTGGTTTGTCGGACCCGTGGTAGAGCCAGCGCGTCCCCAGATTCTGTTGCTTTGCAGTTGAATGAATGCGCTCGTGCGGTCGTCCATATTGACGTTGGCATTCAAACGGGTTCTTTGACCGGTAAAATCCGTAACGTCGGAATCGTTGTCCCAGTCTTGATTCCTGACTTCCCAACGGGTCAGGAACTCACCGCCCATTTTTACATCGACGGCTTCTGCAACCGGCAACGCAATGAAAGTAGCGGCTACCATGATTGCAACAGCGGTTAACAGGTTTCTTTTCATGCTTACCTCCTCCAATAGTGATAAAGCTAGATAGACTTTACTTCGATTGATTAAATAAGTTATCTACAGGGTTATAAATACAATTTGAAAAAAGTTTCCAAATTACTTGCTTCGATTAAGAAATTTTTAACGCCGGGTCAGGATCACCCCCCATTATCAAAAACCTTCAAAAAATAAACGCTTACATTATAAACGTTTCCATTTATATGTAAAGAGAGAACTTGTTGCTCTTTTGCTGGTAAATCCCCCAGCATCGACTCTTAAGACATGAACTAATTTTTCCTGGGATTTGGGTTGATCCAAAACTCGGTAGGAAGCTAAGTATCCTTTCTGCTTAGCGGTTTCAACGAACTTGATAAACCCCGCCGGCGAGACCTCCAGGATTATAAGGCTACTATTGTTGACGGTTACAAACTTGTCGACAAATTGGCCGCCCAGCCTGTGATTTCTCGGTATCAGTAAATATCGGGAATCGCCTTGTTGGATAAATTCCAAACGTCCGCGAAAATGAACCCCGGTATCTCCGCCCACCATCCCGGTAATGGCCTGGGGTCTTTCACCCAAGTCCATGATCCTAGGATCGTGACCATAGTAATCATCTGATTTTTCTAATAAACGACCGCTGGAGGAATATACCCTCAAATGATAATCTTTGTCAAGTATAATAGTTTCCAAACCTTTTTTAGACGATAAATTAGCCTGCGTCAACCCAAAAAGTATCCATTTGATTTGATAGACCTTTGGAAGCGGCAAATCGGGACCCAACTTGAACCCACCGTTTTTATATTCAACAATTTTAATTCCATCCTCAAAGGGCGTGGTGAAACCGGGGCTTTGGGCGATTATTTTTTTATCCGAACCCGAAGTCTGGATGGCTCGAAAATACAAACTTTGATCTTCCCAGATTTTTTCCATCCGCTTTTTTTTGGGATTGGCCTCCAGCACAAAGGAACTCAAGACGCTTCCCGTCTGATTGGTCACGAAGATTTCATCGATCCCGTTTCCATTTAAGTCCGCGACGTCGACCGCGAGAAATTTGTCGAACTCCCGTTCGCCCTTCCAGTGCGTGATCTTCCGGAACATGCCGTTCTTTTCGCGGCGATAGATATTGACCTTATACGGGTCCAGTAATACGTATTCCTTTTCGCCGTTGCCGTTGACGTCGCCGATGGCAAAGTCGACGATCTCAAATCCAAAATCCTGCTTGTGTAAAAACTCAAGCGCCTCGTTCCCCGGCGACCTGTCCTGGAATCCGCCGCGAAATTTTTTAGCCCCGGCGCTTTTGCTCGCGGCGACTTGATCCGACAGCACATCGGCCTTTTTGACCACCTTGTGCTCTTTCGTGGAAATCAGTTTGTAGCTCACCACCATCTTGTTGCGCACGGCGCGAACCTCGGGCGCCAATATGAAATCCACGTCAACTTTCTTTTTAAACTTCTCCAAAACCTCGCGGTCCGTAAGCTGGTCTCGCTTGACTCCCGAGTCCAGCATCCACACGCCAATGTCGAAGGCGGGCACCTCGAAACGCTCCTTGGCCTTCAGCCGTTTTTCCAAATCCAGAACCAACTGATTGCCGTCGATATTGTTTTTGCCGTCCTCCTTGACGGGAGCGACGACGATGGAAAGTTTGGAAAATGGCAGACGCACTCCGTCTCCGACCTTTGGTTTTTCTTTGGAACCCACAACGCTGTGCACGGCGCTGGCAATGGAAAAGTTCCGGCTCACGCGGCTGATGCGCACCTGCCCCAACGCCTCTTCGTTGCGGCCCAGCGATTTTTTACTGACCGGATGCGTGAGGGTTTCGCCAAACCGCACCAGGTCCAGTTTGTCGCCGGCCTTGATGGGGTCCCCCTCCTTCAAGTCCAGGATGATCTTGTCTCCCTCCACCGACACCACATACCCCTCCACCGGAGGGAACATGGTTTCGATCTGGTTGACGATGCGGTCCAGCGCCGAATCCTGGGTTTGACCCAGGGCGATTTGACCGGAACCGATCCAGGCCAGCGCGGCGAGGGCCGCAAGGCACGCCTTCAAACTTTTCATCATGGGATATCTATCCGAGTAGTTGTACGTTGACCGTTTGCCCCTCTTGCAGTTCCGTTGCATCCAAAGGAAATACCAGGAGGCCGTTGGCGTTCATGGCGGATTTCAAAATGCCCGAGCCCTGCTCGCGGGCCGGGTCCACGGTGTACTCTCCGTTGTTGAAAGAGACCGTGGAGCTTAGGAAATGCAGGCGCCCCGCTTTTTTGCGAATGGTCCGGGTCAGTTTCGCCTGCACGGTATTGTGGGATATGTCCGCGCAACCCATCATTTGCCTCAGCGCCGGGCGAACGAATTGCTCAAACGATACGAAGGAGGAGACCGGGTTTCCGGGCAAACCGAAAATAGGTTTGTCGGCAATCTTGCCGAAGGCCAGCGGTTTGCCGGGTTTCATGGCCACCTTCCAAAACGCCATATCCTGACCCAGCTTCTCCAGGCTCGCTTTCACCAGATCGTAATCCCCCACCGACACGCCGCCGGAAGAGACCAGAACGTCCGCCTGCAACGCCCATTTGAATTTCTCCATCAAGTCCTCTTCCGTGTCTTTGGCGATCCCCATGTAAAGCGGAATGCCGCCCGCTGAGCGGGTTTGCGCCGCCAGCATATAACCGTTGCTGTTGTAGATACAGGGACCGTCCGGCGTTTCGTCCAGATCGACGACCTCGTCGCCGGTGGAAATGATGGCCACCACGGGGCGCTGGCCGACAAATATGCTGGAACGCCCGACCACCGCCAACATCCCGATATGGCTGGGCTGCAGGGTCACGCCTTTGTGGATCACCGTCTCTCCCGCCTTGACGTCCTCGCCCGAGAGACGGATGTTCTCGCCGTCCTCCGCCTTGTCCATGACCAGGACGTCGTCGCCCTGGCGTTCGGTATCCTCCTGCATGATCACCGCGTCGGCCCCTTTGGGAACGGGCGCGCCGGTCATGATGCGCATGGCCTCGCCGGGACCAAGCGTTTCCTTGGCCTCGTAGCCTGCGGGAATCTCCGCGCGAATTTTGAGTTTGACCGGATTATCCGGCGTCGCGTTTTGCACGTCGCGCCACTGAAGCGCGTAACCGTCCATCGCCGAATTGTCCAGCGGCGGATTGGGCCGCCGGGCGACAACGTCCTCGGCCAATACCCGGCCCAACGCCTTGTCGATGGAAATTTTTTCCACTCCCTTGGAGGATATTTTACCCAGAATGATCTTCCGGGCCTCGTCCACTTGAATCAGGCTCATTGAGGTTGGTTCTCCCGTTCCCGCTTGGCGCGGGCGATTTTATACTCCTCCGGAGTATTGACGTTCATAAAATTTTGCCGGTCCTCTTCCCGGACCCCCGCCAGCTTGAACGGCAGGTCGCTGATGATGCGCGACAGGGAAAGCTCCCGGATGGACATGGCGTCGAACAGGGGCCGGATGAACTTGGGTTCGTAAATAGCGCACATCGGCTCGTACCCCAGCTTGCCCTTTTGCGTATAGCAAGTCCCGTAGCGCAAGGGGTCGCGCTGGTCGACGATGTTCTGAAAAGAATTCTCGGAAAGAAACGGCGTGTCGCAGGCGGTGATCAACCATGCCTTATTGGGGAATCTCCCCATCAGGGTGGCCAGTCCGCCCACAGGTCCCAGCCCGGCGTGGTCGTCGTTCACTCGCTCGACGCCGGGCAAATCGCCCAAAGCGCCCATGTCCAGATCCGCTCGCGAAGACAACACGACATTTTCGCAAAACGTTTTCAATACGGCGACCATGCGTTCCGTTTCGGATTGTCCATTATAAGAAAGCTGGAATTTTGGGGACCCCATGCGCCGGCTCTTGCCGCCCACAAACACCGCGCCGTAAAGCGGGCTGATGCAGTTGGTGAAATGGGAGCGGACGAATTGATAAATTGCGTCCACCTCGTCGCGATGGAATTTTGGAACGCCATCGTCCAGCAGGGAAGCGGCCTTGGCAAACTCGCCTTGATGGATCACCGCCTTGATCCCCTTACTGTTCTCCGGAATAGGCAGTTTGCCCTCCGCGTCGAGAAACACGATTTTGTTGAACGGCGATTTTTTATAGCCCTCGATGAGGATGCAATCGCATTGCTCCAGCGCATGAGCGACGGTGCGTTTTTTAAAAGAATCGTCGGCGACCAACCCGAAATGACGCGGATCGTTGATAGCGACAATGCCCGCTCCCGCGCGGGCGCAGCGCTCGGTGTCCTTGCCTTCCCGGTCCATCGTGAAGCGGTGGGAATCGTGCTTGTAATAGCCGACGCTGAAATCGTCTTCATTAAAGCGCTGGATTAACCGCTCGATCAAAGTGGTTTTGCCGACCCCGGAGAATCCCGCGAAGCAAATGAACGGCGTTTTGAAATGTTCCCAATAACTTTCCACAATAAACTCGTTAACCCGGCTGGAGGTTCTCTAAAGTTTTAAAAATCAAGGATTAATCAATTCTATCATTATTTCTATTATATGGAGCGCTGTCAACCGCAAGTTGAACTCATTAAATTAGAGCGTTGTCCAGAGGGCGTCGACTGTTGCAACAGTGTTGCAAAAAGTAAAATTCCCGGTTCGCAACGAGCGTCGTTTTGCCTAACCTGTTATATCCATTGAACTTGGTCGGATTTTTTTGATATGGCACGAAAAGTGTTTATATACCCATAAAGTTCAAGGTTGGGTCTATTCATTATAAATACGAGGAGGTTTGGATGTTCTTTAAGAAAGCGAATTTGTTTTGCGGTTTTTTGTTCAGTCTGTTCCTGTTGATGATGGTAACGATGGCCGGTCAGGCGGCGGCTACTGAAACGGCGACCCTGACCACGGCGCCCAACGTGCCTCCACCCCTGACAAGAAAAGGTCCCGCCACCGTGGCGGTGCATTTTGAAGCCAAGGAATATGTCGGCGACCTGGCCGACGGCAAGAAATACAATTTCTGGAGTTTTGGCGGAACGGTTCCCGGTCCCATGTTCCGCGTCCGCGTGGGCGACACAGTGGAGTTTCATTTGAAAAATCCGAAAACCAGCTCTCAGGTCCACAACATCGACATCCACGCCGTGAACGGTCCCGGCGGCGGGGCGGCGGTGAACGCGGTTGCGCCGGGCGAGACCAAAATTTTTAAATGGAAAGCGCAGGCCTCCGGACTGTTCATCTACCATTGCGCGGCGGGCGCGATTGTCGACCACATCTCCAACGGCATGTACGGACTCGTCCTGGTAGAGCCTGAAGGCGGACTCGCTAAAGTGGACAAGGAATTTTACGTATTCGAAAGCGAGTTCTTCACCGACGGCGACGCGAAGGTCGCGTCCTTCGATATCGAAAAGGGACTGGCGGAGCATCCCGACTACGTCGTGTTCAACGGCCGCACCGGCGCGCTGATGGGCGACAACGTTTTGAAAGCGAAAGTCGGCGATACCGTGCGGATCTATTTCGGCAACATCGGACCCAACGGTATCTCGTCTTTCCATATCATCGGCGAGATTTTCGACAAGGTGTATATGGAAGGGGCCATCGGCGGCGCAGTCAACCGCGGCGTGCAAACCACGCTGGTGCCCTCCGCAGGAGCGACGATCGTGGAATTTAAAGTGGACGTCCCCGGCGCCTACACGCTGGTGGACCACAGCATCTTCCGCGTGGCTAAAGGAGCGATCGGCCAACTCGTCGTCGAAGGAAAAGAGAATCCGAAAATCTTCAAAGCCGGAAAGTAACCGGCGCCAGGCAAGCGCCTGGAGGCAATGTTTTAAGCCCCCTCTTGCAAAGAGGGCTGGGGTGATTCTTCAAAAATTCCTCTCCCTTGAGGGGAGAGGACATAGGTGAGGGTGACTCTTAGTTGGCTGGATTATTTTTATTCGCGGGCGGTCTTCGGGCCGCCCGTTTTTTTTCCGGCGAGGCGCCGGGGCCAGTTTAAACGGCTCCCCCTTGCAAAGGGGGTTAGGGGGATTCATCCTCTAAAAATTTAAATGGATCGAAGTTTGCGCGGCGCAAATCTTTAATAAGCCCTCTCCCCTGGCGGGAGAGGGCTGGGTGAGGGGGCCTCATGGTTGGCCGGGTTAATCTCTAAATTTCTCATTTGCGGGCGGTCTTCGGGCCGCCCGTTTTTTTTTCGCCTGCTCGCCGGGTTGGCAAATCATTTCGGTTCTTCTATAATCCTTCTAACACCGACGACGAACCCCTCCCAAGGGCTGTCTCATGACCTCTGCGCCGCAAGACACACAACCTATTCTTATAGACAACTCGCTACTTTTTCATAAGGACGGCAACGACAAACTGATTGTATTCGTCCACGGCCTCATGGGCGACGCCGTTGAAACCTGGACCTTTATCGGTGACGAGCAACATCCAAAATTTTATTGGCCGGAGAAATTATTTAACGACCCGGAGTTCGCCGAATACGACGTTTTGTCGTTCGATTATGAAAGCGGTTGCGGCCCAGCCTACACCATCAAACAACTGGCGCAAAGCCTGAAGACCATGCTGGACGGAACCAAGAGAAAATATCAATACAAATCCCTTTCCTTCGTTGCCCACAGCCTCGGAGGACTTGGCGTTCGCCAATACATTCTGGACGAACATAAAAAACAAAACATCGAAAGCGTGGTTCTGCTGGCCACGCCTAATCACGGTAACAGCCTTGCCGAGCTAGGCGTTTTCTTTTGCAATAATCCACAATGGGAAGAACTTGCCCACGGCGGCGTGATCGATTATATGGGCGAACAATGGTTTGAAACTTTTGAGAAAACTCAAACCAGCAAACCCTTTCTTCACTCAGCCGCCTACGAACTGAAACCCGTCGAAAAGTACTGGATCATTAAAAAAATAATCGTGGAAAAATACTCCGCCATTATGGACGCTCAGGAAAGGCGCGGGTTTCTCAAAGATCATGAAACCATTTCCAAACCCTACGGTTACGACGATCAGCTTTACGACTGGACGCGGCAACGTCTCCTGCAAAACCCTGTTGAGCCAGAACTGGCTGAGCGAAGCGAAACCGAGGAGCAGGCGATCCCGGAAACGCTGGGCAAATTGAAAGAAGCGGTCCAGGGCACGGAACTTGAAAAAGCCGAAAACCTGATCGAGATTGGCGATTTGGACGGAGCCTTGAAACTGCT
>JAJDBD010000064.1 GCA_029261575.1 Nitrospinaceae bacterium
GGACCGCTAGTGTGCCGGTTGTCGCGCCAGCGGCAGTGCCGGGTAGCTATGTCCGGTTTAGATAACCGCTGAAAGCATCTAAGCGGGAAGCTAGCCTCAAGATTAGATCACACGGAGGGTAACCTCCCTAAAGGCCACTTATAGACTATGAGTTTGATAGGCTGGGTGTGGAAGGGCTGTAAGGTCTGAAGCTAACCAGTACTAATCGGCCGTGAGACTTAACAACATTTGTTCTTGATAGACATGGTCTTAAAGAAGTTAAAGTAAGGAGTGAAAAAGTGGAAGTAAGAGAGTTTGTTATTTACTTCTTCATAACTCCTAACTAAAAAGAATTCTCGGTGACCATACCGGAGGGGTCCCACCCGTTCCCATTTCGAACACGGAAGTTAAGCCCTCCAGGGCCGATGATACTGCACCCGTGAGGGTGTGGGAAAGTAGGTCGTTGCCGGGTTGTTATTGGGGAAAGCCCAGAGATGTAATTATCTCTGGGCTTTTTCTGTTTCACCTCATTTATTTTTATGAGGATGTCTTCGAATAAGCTGAATGAGGACGATGGAGGGCGCTATAGAGAGATTCAAAGGTAGGGATAGCCTCAGGAATATTTCCATGAATCAATTCATTTCTTACGGTACTCAATGGACTCACGAGGCAAACCGTTCCACCATGGTCATGAAAGAATTCTTGAGCAAAGAATAATAGACTTATAACTTTTGGGTCTAAATGGAAAACGGGGGTCAAATTTATGATTATCTGGTTTAATCCTTGTCTATGAAGTTGTTCCAATGTTTGAATAAAGTGATTGGTATCTTCTTCATCAAATCGACCAAAACATTCTAGAATTGTTGCTTCATTTCGATCTCGTAGTTCACAATGCATTACATTGTCATTCCTGTGTGAATGGTAAATGATGTTCCTCTATTATGTTTCGGTAAATTATGAAAGAAAATAAATATTAAGTGAGAATTCAAGCATAATTTTTGAAATGTGTACGTTTTAGGAGGATGAATTCAGTGAGAACGGAAAAATCCCGTGCAAGTTTTAAGATGGCCCAATTAGTCATTCCAGGGGGTGTGAATAGTCCAGTCAGAGCATTCCGTTCCGTAGGTGGAGATCCACTTTTTATCAAAAAAGCCAAAGCCGCGATGCTTGAGGACGTTGATGGGAATTCGTTTATTGACTATGTTCTATCCTGGGGACCAATGATCTTAGGTCATGCCCATCCGAGTGTGTTGAAGGCTATTATCAAGGCCGCAAAAAATGGGACAAGTTATGGTGCTCCTTGCCAGGATGAAACAGAGTTAGCACGTTTAATCATCCAAGCGGTTCCCTCTATTGATCAAGTTCGTTTGGTTAATTCGGGTACAGAAGCCGTCATGAGTGCTATTCGTCTAGCTCGGGCGTATACCAAGCGAGATAGTATTCTCAAATTTGAGGGTTGTTACCATGGTCATGCAGATCATTTGCTTGTCAAGGCAGGGTCTGGAATTGCCACACTAGGAATTCCCGATACCCCAGGAATCCCAAAGGCTTTTGCGCGTCAAACCCTGACCGTACCTTATAATGATATTACCGCAACAAAAAAACTCATTCTCAAACATGCGAAGAATTTAGCCGCCATAATTGTTGAACCTGTAGGTGGAAACATGGGTGTCGTACCACCAGGAGATGAGTTTCTTCCATGGCTCCGTATGATCACAATAAAATATGGAATTCTCTTAATTTTTGATGAGGTCATCACCGGGTTTCGAGTGCATTATGGTGGGGCGCAAGCTCGGTATAAGATCATGCCCGACCTGACCTGTTTAGGGAAAATAATTGGTGGTGGATTGCCGATTGGGGCCTACGGGGGAAGAAAGGATATCATGCAGATGATTTCCCCGGCGGGTCCAGTCTATCAAGCAGGGACGTTATCAGGAAATCCAGTGGCAGTGGCTGCAGGGTTAGAAACCTTACGGCAGTTGAAAAAGCCAGGAATCTACAAAGAATTGGAAAAAAAGTCCAAGATGATAGCTGAAGGTTTAGGAGAAGCCGCAAGGCAAGCTAACATTCCTTACTATCAAACTCGTGTTGGGTCGATGCTTGGGGGATTCTTTACGGAAGGATCTGTCACAGATTTTGCGAGTGCAAAAAAATCAGATACCGCTAGATACGCAAAATTCTTCCATGGCATGCTTCAAAAAGGACTGTATTTGGCCCCTTCCCAGTTTGAAGCCATGTTGCTATCCACTGCACATTCTACTTCTCATATTAAACAAACAATTTCTGCTGCTCGAAAAATTTTTAAAATGATTTGAATTAAACCCTATTTAAAGTGGGATTCAATGTTCCCTATCAAAATTTTTCTTCCAAATTTATGGAACCATATAAAGAACTTAATAGTGTCCCATCTTTACGCATTGTAGATTTCATTTCATCTAAGAATCCTTCCTAGAGTGATATTAACTCTTTGATTTGGCACTAAGAACTTAGCGATATGTTAATGGTGTGGAGAGGTAAGCATTCCCGTGATTTTTTACAGAAGGAGATGAATCATGAGATTTTCATTTATTTTTGGAATTATTATGGTGGCTATAGCTTTGGTATCTCCTGTCAACGCGGACTTCCTTGATAGGTTGGTCGATGGGGTGATAGGTAAGGCTGAGAAAAAGGCAGAAGATCGAGTTAACGAGGCAGCTGAAGATGTTGTAGATTCGACATTCGACAATACGGAAGAAGCGGTCGATTGTGCGTTAACGGACAAAGAATGTATTCAGAAGGAAGAAACGCAAAAGCCAAAAAAATCATTTCCAGTAAAAACTGGGAGTTCCCAGGAAACGATGGAATGTGTCCTGACAGATGTGGGGTGTCTTAAGGAAGCCAAATCTCTTGGAAAACAAGTCGAAATTATTGATGAAGAAGACCTTGATAAGCTCCGATGTACTGTCACGGATATTGAATGCTTGAAAAAGGCGAAGCGGTTAGGGAAGCAAGTAGAAATAATTGATTGAGTAGAAAGAGAAAGAAGACGATCTAGAGGCTAATCTGGTCTTTTAAATTTATGAAAAGAGATAACTCTTCATCATGGATTTCATGCCCACCAACAATTTTTATGGCTAAATTGGTATTAATAAGAATTTAGTCGTCGTCATCATCGTCATCTTCGTCCTCGGCATCCATGGCGGCCTGTCGCATCTGTTCTTCCATGGCGTTGTGAATGAGCATACGCATGAACATTGAAATGACCGAACCTTTTTCCAGGGTGCCTCCAGGAGGTACGGCAATTTTCCCTTCCTCGACCATTTTATCCAGCCATTTTTTTTGATCCGGTGCGACGTGGACTTTAATTTCAATCAACGGCACCTTGCCAAACATATCCATAAAGACGGTCTCCTGTTATTCAATAAGTATGAAAAGACTGCATGAGAAATACTGTTCTTGATAACACCATGCGCTCTTTTGGTTTGTCAATCAACAAGGTCAAGAAGATTCGTGTGAGAAAAAATAAGAAGAGTAGACAGAAAATTTCCAGCGAGAATTATTCTAGGCCGAGCACATTGTTCATAGAGTACAGGCCTGCGGGTTGCTTGACGACCCATTCAGCGGCACGGAGGGCACCACGGGCGAAGGTGTCGCGTGTATGTGCGCGGTGAGTAATTTCAATGCGTTCACCAGGGCCACCAAATAAAATTGTATGATCACCAACTATATCTCCGGCTCGGATGGTTTGCATCCCAATTTCGCGTGTTTTGCGCTCTCCAGTGATGCCATGGCGTTCATACACCCCGACCTCTTGTAAATCCCATTCCATTCCATCAGCCAAGGCTTCGGCTAGCTTGAGGGCGGTTCCGCTTGGTGCATCTTTTTTTTTGTTGTGATGCGCTTCGATCACTTCAATATTGTAGGTTTCTCCAAGAGACTTGGCGATTTTGCCAATGGTGTTGACCAGGACGTTGATGCCCACACTCATGTTGGGTGAAAACACGCAAGGCACCTTCATAGCTAGGGTCTTGAGTTGGGTGAGTTCTTGATCGGAAAACCCAGTTGTCCCAATCACCATAGCTTTGGAAGTGTTGATGACTTGCTCGAGATTGGCCAAACATGAAGCAGGGCCAGTGAAATCTATCACGACGTCACTGTGCGTAAGGCAAGAATGTAAATTGTCGCTCAAGAGTATTCCGGTTTTTCCAATTTGCGAAATTTCACCGACGTCCTTACCAAGTGCTGGGTGTCCCAACATCTCTATGGCGCCGGTTAACGACAAGCCTTCGCTTTCCTGGGTTAGAGCTACAAGCCGCATGCCCATTCGACCTGCAGCACCGGTAATGATTGTTCGCACCATTGCTTTATAAGACCCCTGCCTGTTGCAAGGCTTCCCTGAGTTTGGGCCGGTATTCATCAGCAAGGAGGGTGAGGGGAAGTCGGACTTTCTCTGGCATTTTCCCCATCATTGCTAGCGCGGCTTTCACGGGAATGGGGTTGGTTTCTAAGAATAGGGCGTTGAACAATGGTGTTAATTTGTAGTGAAGTGTTCTGGCTTGTTCATAGTCGGCTTTCAGAGCAGCTGAAACCATTTGAGCCATGTCAGTTGGTGCAACATTTGCCGTGACAGTGATGACACCTTTTGCGCCAATTGCCATCATGGGAAGTGTCAAAGGATCATCTCCAGATAGGACCAGAAAGTCTTGTTTGGATTGATGAATGACTTCGGAAACCTGTTGAAGCGATCCACTGCCTTCCTTGATTCCGACAATTGAGGGAATATGAGACAGTCGTGCAGTTGTGGCAGGTAGCATATTAATACTGGTGCGACCGGGAATATTGTAAAGAATTTGTGGGAGATCCACGGCCTTTGCTACGGCTTCGAAATGACGGAAGAGACCTTCTTGTGTCGGTTTATTGTAGTAAGGGGTAATCAGAAGTGCCCCGTCTGCTCCCACCGCCTTTGCATGCTTGGTAAAAATAATTGCTTCATCAGTGGAGTTAGAACCAGTGCCTGCAATGACAGGGACTCGTTTATTCACAGCTTCGACGGTGACTGCTACGACTCGTGCATGCTCTTCTGCTGTAAGGGTAGCTGATTCACCAGTTGTTCCACACGGGACGATGCCGTGGGTTCCATTCGTAATTTGGAATTCAATGAGGTCAGCCATAGCTTTTTCATCGAATTTCCCATCGGAGAAGGGCGTGACTATGGCTACGAATGAACCAGAAAACATTATGTTAGGGTGTCCTCGGCAAATATTTCTGGAATGGATTCTCCACGAATCAAATCCTCGTATGTTTCTCTCTCTCGAATCACCATGATCTTATCATCTTTCACGAGCACTTCAGGTGTTTTTGGTCTGGAATTATAATTGGAGGCCATGGTAAAGCCATAGGCTCCAGCGCTCATCACTGCCAATAAATCTCCAGACTTCGGCTGTGGCATTTTCCGATCTTTAGCCAAAAAATCACCTGATTCGCAAATAGGCCCAACCACATCAACGGTATGGACGGGAGCGGATTCATTTTTGAGTACAGGCTGTATGTCATGATGTGCTTCATACAAGCTCGGACGAAGTAAATCATTCATTGCTGCGTCGACGATGACAAATTGTTTATTGGATCCCTCTTTGTTGTACAGTACTTTCGTAACCAGAATTCCTGCATTTCCAACAAGGGATCGTCCCGGTTCCATGATAATTTGGCAGGAGGCCGTTTTAAGCAGCGGAGAGATGGCGGCGGCCAGGTCTTTAGGGTGAGGAGGAGTTTCATCAGAATACGTAATGCCTAACCCTCCTCCAATATTCATATAGCGAATGTTCACGTCTTGAGATTGTAGTGCGTTTATGAGACTCAATACTTTCTTGATGGCGTCAACAAATGGTGTGACTTGTGTTAATTGTGAACCGATATGGCAATGCACGCCCACGACTTCAATGTGTGAAAGTTGATTGGCTTGTTCGAATTCCTTCAGAGCTTGGTCTGCGGCAATGCCGAATTTGCTTTTTTTCAACCCAGTTGAAATGTAGGGGTGAGTCTTCGGATCAATGTCGGGGTTGATACGTAAGGCCACGCGTGCACGAACCCCCATGGCTTGAGCCACTTCATGGATTTGTTGAAGCTCGCTAGATGATTCAACATTGAACATGAGGATATCAGATTCCAAGGCATACCGAATTTCTTCTGCCGATTTTCCCACCCCTGCAAAAACTATCTTATTCGAGGAGACTCCTGCTTTTAGGGCTCTGAACAATTCTCCTCCGGACACAATATCGGCTCCGCTGCCTTCTTTTGCCAAGAGCCGTAACACGCCAATGTTGGAATTAGCCTTCATGGCATAGGCCACGATGTGGGGAATGTCATGAAAGGCGTCATCAAAGTCGTGGAAATGACGGTGAATCGTCTGGTGGCTATAGATATAACAAGGGGTACCCACTTGCTCGACAATATGTTGAATGGAGACTTTTTCACAAAAGAGCTCATCTCCCCGGTAATGAAAATCATGCATGAATCACGCTCTCTTCAAAAATATCCCAATCACCAAGGGCCATTTCACCAACTGTGGTCTGGAAGGCTTCTTTTAAATTTCTGTAGCGTAACCTTGCGTGAGGCGAAATGGCTTTGAGGATTTCCCCATCTAACAAGGTTTGAATGGCTTTAGGGGTAGCATGCTTTAAATGTTCAAAGTTCACCACGATGTCCATTTTCGCCTCTCGGGCTGCTTGTTTAATACGAACTAATAATTCAACTGCATTCAAATGGTCTAATGTGCCTTCTAATTCTATGAACAAGGCGGCAAAGGCATCGTGCCTTCGGGCTTTGACATTTAAGCACAACTCCTGCTTTTTTCCCGATTGCGAGGCTTGTGGGAACAGTGCATTAGGAATCAATTGTTGTGTTTCAAATGTTGGAAGCTTGGTTTGGAGATTCTTGAGAATTTCTGCTAAAGGAGACAGCCGACCTTTGGGTGTTGAGCGGCGAATGAGCTTTCGAAATTCCCAATTCATTTCGAGTCTGGGAATAAAGCGTTGGCTGGTATGCCCCACTCGTTTCCAGATACAAGGCCAGGAATAAAACTCATGGTTTGCCCAAAAAAACCCTTCTTGTAACTGTGCCGGGGTCATACGCTTAGGCTCGTAGACGACATGTTTACCGTCATAGTTTGCCCAATCATGATCAATGATTCGTCCTTCCTGTTTGTAACGCTCAAATAGAGCGGTGCCAGGAAGTGGCGTGAGTACATTGAAATAGGCCAATTCCACTTTATTTCGGGCGAGGAAATTGATGGCGGTCTCGAACACCGACTCGTCATCATTATCAAAGCCAAACACGATGCCAGGGTTCACCATGATGCCATGATCGTGAAACATTTTAATTTGGTCTTCAAATTTTCGAACTTGGTTAAATCCCTTGTTGGTCTCACCCAAGGAATCATCAGATAAAGATTCGAGTCCCACAAAGACGGAGACGCATCCGCTATCAGCGGCTAATTTAACCATGTCAGGATCATCGCCAAGGAACAATGTGGATTGGCAGCCCCATTTAATATTGAGAGATTTCAAGGCTTGCCACAATTCACGGCAATAGGCTCTGTGGCTATTATGGAGATCATCCACAAAGGCCACGATAGACCCTTCTTCTAGTCCAACCCAAATTTTTAACGATGTTGATAGGGCATGCAATAAGGATCCTTGAGTCATGCGTTCAACGATATCTGAGCGAAGCCATTCTTTCGCATGTTTCAATTCTGCAATGACTTCTGGAACTGGCCGTCGGCGTGTGGTTTTCCCATTGAACGGCGACACACTGCAAAATTCGCAATCAAAATGACATCCACGTGTGGTAAAGCTGCATAATCGGGTCATGTACGAATCGGGACTCAAAAGCTCAATGCGTGGGGGCTTATAATCGTTCAATGTTGGGAATTGATCCATTCGGTAAATGCGCTTTAATGCTCCTGCTTCGGCATCTTCAACCACTTGTGGCCAGAGGTCCTCGGCTTCCCCACAGACAACCGCATCGCAATGCCTGAGGGCTTCGTCTGCACAATAGGTGGGATGTACGCCTCCTAAAACAACTTTTTTTCCTCGAGCACGAAATTCATCCGCGATTTCGTAGGCGCGCGGAGCGTAGCACGTCATAACCGACAATCCGACTAGATCACAGGGGGTTTCAAAATTAATGTCGGCGGTCGCTTCGTCGACCAGCTCGATATCCCAAGATGTTGGTGTGTATGCGGCAATAACTGGCAATGAGAGCTTGGGGAACCAAATAGATCGCCGTTCACTTGCTGTCATGTGGTATGGGTTGCTCCGTGGGTAAGGATCTAACAGCAAAAGTTTTGGTCGTGAAGCGCTAGTGGATTCCTTTGTCTGCATATCTAAATTCCTTCACCAAATAAGAAGCGTTGCACAAGAATTTAATTCTACCCTGCGAGAGGTACCTTGAACAAATGTTTGAGGCTTAATTGTCTATGATTTTATCGCGTTCCTATCGGATAGAAAACCGGAAGTTCGACGCCTTCTTCTTCAACCGAGATGGTGTCTTTTTTTGAAATAGCCTCTTTGATTTGGATATTTTCTTGCTGCTGTTTTCTTACTTTCGCTTCGATACCGACATCTTCGGGAGCAATTGGGGGTCCAACAGCTGCACACCCTATAAAGACGGAGCATACAACGAAGGAGTTTAGAGAATGTAAGCCGAAATATTTTAGAGACCAGGCATTCATGTTGCTTTCTTTTTCTTGTTGGAACTCTTGGATTTGGATCGCAGTCTTGTTTTCCAAGCCTTGATTTGTGAAGCTACTTGAGCCGAAGCCGTTCCCCCAATGACATTTTTCTGACTAATGGCTGCGCCTGGGGTGAGAATATGAAAGGCCTGACTGTCGAAAGAAGAAGAAGCCTTGAATAAATCTTGTTGTGTTAGATCAAAAAGATCTTTGCCTTTGGCTATACATTCCCCAACTAACTTTCCGACAATATGATGCGATTCCCGAAAAGGGATTCCCTGCTGTACAAGATAGTCTGCTAATTCTGTGGCCAAGAGAAAGCCTTCAGAGACGGCCTTAGCCATTGGTTCTTGGCGGACAGTCAGTTGAGCCAGCAGTTCCGCATAGATTTTGACCGATGTAGTGACAGTATCTATGCTGTCGAACAGTGGTTCTTTGTCTTCTTGAAGGTCACGATTATAGCTGAGGGGCAAGCCTTTGACCGTGGTTAAGAGACTAAATAAATGTCCGTATACTCGACCGGTTTTTCCTCGAATGAGTTCAGGAATATCAGGGTTTTTTTTCTGAGGCATCATGCTGCTACCGGTGCAAAACCCATCGGGAAGGTCGACAAACTGAAATTCTTGTGAAGACCACAAGATGAGTTCTTCACTCAGACGGGACAGGTGCATCATGAGAATGGCCGATCCACTTAGGACTTCGATGACATAATCACGGTCAGACACCGCATCCAAGCTATTCTGAGTAATCTTTGGGAATTTCAATAAAGCTGCTGTGTAGTGACGATCAATGGGGTAGTTGGTTCCAGCGAGTGCCCCGGATCCCAAAGGCATCACGTTGATTCGGACTAAGGCGTCATGCAGTCGGCTTTTGTCTCGTTCCACCATTTCAACATAGGCCAGCGCGTGATGGGCAAATAACACCGGTTGAGCTCGTTGCAAATGGGTGTAGCCCGGCATCATGACATCTTTGTATCGTTCAGCGAGAGTTACAAGGGATTGTTGAAGTCGACACAGATCCTGTTGCAAATGTTGAAGCGTATCTCGGAGAAAAAGTCGTAGGTCAAGGGTAATTTGATCGTTGCGGCTGCGTCCGGTATGCAGTTTCCCGCCAAGTGGTCCAATGAGCTGCGTGAGCCGTCTCTCGATGCTCATATGCACATCTTCGTCTTCAGTTTTCCATTTATGTCGACCAGCTCGAATGTCTTCTCGAATGTGGTAAAGCCCTTTGATAATGGTTTGACTTTCACGGGCGGATAGGACTTTTGCTCGCTGCAAGGTTTTGCAATGGGCGACACTGCCTTCGATATCGTATTCGTAGAGACGACAATCAAATCCAATGGACGCCGTGAATGATTCAACTAATGCGTCTGTCTTGCTTTCAAAGCGCCCTCCCCAGAGCTTTGCTTTGCCTGATTTTTTTGTCCCCTTGCGTTGGGGGCTAGGCTGAGGCCTGCTTGGTGATTTGGGTCGAGAGGTCTTCATCACAAGGAGATATTGGGAATGAGTGAAGATGAATTTACCATTTTGTTTTTTGCACAGACGTTCGAGTAGATAACCGTAAGGCATTGAGTCGAATAAAGCCACCGGCATCCTGTTGGTCGTACCCTGACCCTTCTTCAAAGGTTGCGAGATGTTCTTGATAGAGTGATCGATCAGATTTTCGACCAGTCACGGTGCAATTTCCCTTGTAGAGTTGAAGGCGAACTGTTCCGGTGACATCTTGTTGGGCTTGGTCAAACGCGGCTTGTAGCATCATGCGCTCAGGAGAAAACCAAAAACCATTATAGATGATTTCCGCATAGCGAGGCATAAGACTATCTCTGAGGTGAACGACCTCTCGATCAAGAGTCAATGATTCCAGCGCGCGTCGAGCCACATGAAGAATTGTTCCTCCAGGGGTTTCATATACGCCGCGAGACTTAAGTCCTACAAAGCGATTCTCTACCAAATCAACTCGACCGATTCCATGTTTCCCTCCAAGTTGATTGAGACGGTGTAGGAGGGTTGCGGGGCTCAACGCTTTATCGTTAATGGCGATGGGATTACCTTTTTTGAATTGAACGGTGAGTGTTTGCGGAGTTGATGGGGCATCTTGTGGGGAAACCGTCATTTGAAACATTTCTTTTGGTGGAGATACCCAGGGGTTTTCTAATACTCCACCTTCATAGCTAATATGAAGCAAATTGGCATCCATGCTATACGGTTTCGCTTTGGTGACCGTGATGGGAATCCGGTGTTGCTGGGCGTAATCAATGAGGTCTTGTCGAGAAGCCATAGACCATTCGCGCCAAGGGGCAATGACTTGAACGTTTGGCGCTAGAGCGGCAAATGTCAGCTCAAAGCGGACCTGATCATTTCCTTTCCCTGTGGCACCATGGCTTAAGAAGATGGCTTTCTCCTTTTTGGCGAGCTCCACTTGGCGTTTGGCGATGAGAGGCCGAGCGATTGATGTTCCCAGAAGGTAGGAGCTTTCGTAGATGGCATTTCCTCGAAGCATGGGGAACACATAATTTGAGACAAATTCTTCTTTGAGATCTTCTACATAGGCTTTGACCGCACCCACTTGAAGGGCTTTTTTACGAATAGCTGATAGGTCTTCGCCTTGTCCCAGATCTGCACAGAATGCGATCACGTCGCACCCTTTTTCCTCTTTGAGCCAATGCAAAATGATTGACGTATCTAGCCCACCAGAGTAGGCCAAAACAACCTTGGGTCTTGTTGGTCGTGCCGCTCGAGATTTCGTTGGGGACCGACTTGAAGTAGTACGGAGTTTCATGATTTTTACTTTCCCAGCCATTCAAGCAAAATGGCTTTTTGTATGTGCAGACGATTCTCAGCCTGGTCTAAGACAACGGATTGAGGGCCATCTAAGACCTCAGCAGTAATTTCTTCTCCTCGGTGTGCAGGTAGACAATGAAGGACGATCGCGGTTTTTTTTGCCTGTTTCATTAATTGACTATTCACTTGATAGGGGGCAAATGCAGCCATGCGAGGTTGCTGTTGGTCTTCTTGTCCCATGCTGATCCACACGTCTGTGTAAATGGCGTCGGCATTTTTCGCAGCTAACAGCGGATCATGTGTGATCTCAATTTTGGCTCCAGTATGAATGCCTTCGGCTTTGGCTTGCCTCACAATGGTGCTGTCAGGTTCATATCCCGCAGGACATCCCACAGAGACATGCATTCCCACTTTGGCCCCGATTTCAAGAAGCGAATGCGTAATATTGTTGCCATCTCCAATGTAGGCTAACTTTAATCCTTTAGCGCGTCTTTTTTTTTCCACAATCGTGAGAAGGTCAGCGAGGGCCTGACAGGGATGACAATGATCGGTCAGACCATTAATCACGGGAATCGATGTATGCTGAGCCCATTCTTCCAACGCCGATTGATCAAAGGTTCTCACCACTAAGGCATCGACGTAACGAGAGAGGACTTTGGCGGTATCAGCTAAACTTTCTCCGCGGCTGAGTTGTATTTTTTCCGAAGCTAAGAATAAGGCTTGACCACCCAATTGATTCATCCCAGCTTCAAAGGACACGCGCGTGCGAGTCGAGGGTTTTTCAAATATGAGTCCTAGTGTTTTCCCTTTGAGAGGAAAAACCGGCTTGTCTTTGCCATGAGCCGCTTTCAGTTTTTTAGCCAGCGAGATTAAGCCCTCAACTTTTTTTCTAGGAATATCCGCAACCGTCAAGAGGTCCTTCGGAAGCAATAGTGTCTTACTTCCTAAGGCAGACGTAGAACGAGAATTTCGTTTTGACGGACGAGTGGAAGCCATGACTTATTTTCGTTTAGAAAAGACGCTGGAGAGAACGGACAATAACAGGTCAATTTGTGTGTGACTGATGATAAAGGGAGGAACGAATCTGAGTACATTGCCCATTGTGCAATTGATGAGCACTCGTTGTTCCAAACAATCCATCACGAGGGGTTTTCCATCGATAGACAACTCTAAGCCTTGCAAGAGGCCCATACCTCGAGCTTCCTGAATACAAGAAAATTGTTTTGCAAGAGAGGCTAACCCTTTGGCTAAATAGTCACCTACTATGCGCCCCTGCTCCAGTTTATTGCCATCGAGAAGTAGGTCGAAGACTTTTAGGGCGGCCGCACAAGCTAGAGGGTTTCCGCCAAACGTAGAAGCGTGGGTGCCAGGCTCAAAGGCCGCGGCTATGGTCTTAGTGGCTAGGCAGGCTCCAATGGGGACCCCACCACCAAGGCCTTTGGCTAGCGTCATAATGTCAGGCTGGATGCCGAATTGTTCATACGCAAATAGAGTTCCCGTGCGACCCATGCCTGTTTGGACTTCATCAAAAATCAGAAGAATTTGGTGTTCATCGCAAAGCTTTCGAACCTTCTTCAAGTAGTCAATGTCAGGAACGACCACGCCGCCTTCAGCTTGAATGGGTTCGAGCATGATGGCAGCCGTTTGTGGGGTCATTGTCGCTTCTAATGTGTTAAAATCATTAAAAGGAACGTATCGGAACCCAGGCACCATGGGGCCGAACCCGTTTTGTAAGGCTGGTTGGCCTGTGGCCGTGAGGCTGGCCAATGTCCGTCCATGAAAGGAGTTCAACATGGTCAGGATTTCGATCCGGTCAGGGCCAAAGGAATTTGTTGCATAACGCCTGGCTAGCTTGATCGCGGCTTCATTGGCCTCTGCTCCGCTGTTGCAGAAAAAAACCTTGTCGGCAAAGGAATGTTCGACAAGGCGCTGAGCCAATTGGGTCTGTGGTTCCGTATAAAACAAATTAGACGTATGGATGAGCTGCCGAGCTTGGCGAGTAATGGCTTCCACAATGTCTGGATGCGCATGGCCTAAGATATTCACAGCAATCCCGGCTACGCAGTCAAGGTATTCGCGACCTTCGGCGTCATAGACCAGGCACCCTTGGCCTCGTTCGATGGTGAGTGGCAGACGGGTATAGGTATTCATTAAATACCTTGCCGCGTTTTCTTGAATTTCAGTTGCAATCATTTTTCTAAAACCCGCGTGAATACCGGCGAATCTATCATACGTGTTCTTCTCTTCGCAATGAAATTATGAGGAGAAGTCCTATGATACTACGGATTTTGGACCATAGAGACAACAGGAATAGTTTTTCTGAAGAAGACTGATGTGTGAGACCAAAGCGGAATGGAGAAGGCGCTAGTTAGAGCTAGCTTGTTGGCGACGAAGATCGTAGGCTAGACCAAGTTTACTCAGCATCCAAATTAACCATTTTGACGGGTCAAAATTATACCATAATGGTCCGTTGCGATAGTCGCTTTGGTACATATGATGATAGTTATGATAGCCTTCGCCGAAGGTTAACAGAGAAATAATCCAGCTATCACGGCTTGAATCAGAAGCGCCGTAAGGCTGACTTCCCCAAATATGGCAGATTGAATTAATAAAAAACGTGGAGTTGAGGACAAAAAACGTTCTCCCAACCCCGCCTAGTAAAAAACAACCGATTCCCCCAATCCAACCGTCGTAGAGAAACCCAATAACAAAAGGGAAGAGCAACCCTCCGATAATGATG
>JAJDBD010000065.1 GCA_029261575.1 Nitrospinaceae bacterium
GAACAGCGCGAGAAGGATCGCAAATGGTTTTTCAAAGCGCTGACGAAGGCGGGCGCGAAAGGAACCGTTTACTTAGTTGTGGGAACGATCCTGCATTACGATTCCCTGCTGGAACGGTTGTTGAAACAACCCGGCTGGCGCGGGAAGAAATTTCGCGCCGTGATTGAGTGGTCTGCGTCGCCGCTGTGGGAACAGTGGGAGCGAATTTTTACCGACGTCTCCTATTCGGAAAGGGCCAATCCAGACGCAGAGAAAGAGGCGGACGAATTTTTCGAGCGCCATCGGGACGCCATGCTCGCGGGGACCCGGACGCTGTGGCCGGAGGTGGAGGATTATTATTACCTGATGAAAATGCGCTCCAGCGAAGGTCCCGCCTGTTTCGATTCCGAAAAACAAAACGAACCGATTGATCCAAACGATTGCCTGTTCCAGGAAGAATGGTTTCAATACTGGGACGACGCCGACCTTACCGACTCCGACAACCTGGAAGGCGAAATTTTATGCGCCGTCGATCCCAGTATGGGCAAGCAGTCGCGACGTTCCGACCCTTCGGCTATCGTGATCGGAGTTTTGCGCCCCAGCGGCGCCCTGGACATTTTGGAAGCCGACATTCAAAAGCGCCATCCCGACGCTATCCTGGAAGCGATTTTGAATTACCACGAAATGTACCGCTTCGCGAAACTTGTCGTGGAGACGGTGGCGTTTCAGGAATTTTTCAAGGACCAGTTGGAGAAGGCGGCGCGGGCGCGGGGATTTTATTTCCCCGTTGAAGGGGTCAAGCCGGTGAAGGATAAAATTTTACGAATACAAAAACTCCAGCCGCTGATTAAAAATGGGCGGATTCGCTTTCGCCGCGACCAGAAGGTTTTGCTGGAGCAATTGAAATATTTTCCCAAAGCCGACCACGACGACGGCCCCGACGCCCTGGAGATGCTGGTGGGGATGATAAATAAATCCAAGAGGGAAGCAAAAATCCGCAGTTTGGTTTGAGCCGGCGAGGCGCCGGAGCCAGCCGGGGTAGCCCCCGGAGGCAGCAAGCGGGAATTATAGGGAGAAGCTACAGACAGCGGTGAGCTTGCAGCTCAAACTTCTCCACCGGGCGTTGCCCGGCCGGGCAAGCGCCCGGGGGCAAATAGCGCAACCTGTTAGGGAGCCGCTACGGGCTTGGAAGCAATTGGATATCAAACGCAATGAGGCCAATTCGGCAGGTTGGGTTTCGGATTGAAAAGAAACTTCCCAATCGCCAACCACCGGGTCCAGCGTCACGCTGGCCGGCAGGTTGAGGAAGGAGGGAGCTTTGGAGGAGGCGCTTTACCTTCTTCCCCAACCTAACAACGGGGAGAAGCGAGCGCCAAAACCTTCCCAGAGGGGGAGGAAAGGTGATTTTGCGCCGCAACTCCTATGCTTCAAATGTATCCCTCACGGGCGGCGCTTGCAATTAAAAAACGTTAATGAATATTGAAGCAAATTTATAGAAAGCCTTTTTAGACGTCCCCCATCCACTCCCGCCAATCGTTGGTGATGGCGCCTTTCTTCTTGTAACGCAGCATGGCGTCCTTGCAGGCGCAGGCGCGGTCCATCTCTTTCATCTGCTCCAACAGCGCGACGATGATTTCCGGAAAGCGTCCCACCGCCCGCTCGACCTCCGTCCGCTCCTCCTCGTTCTGCATGCCCTCGAACAGGCGCCCCTTCTCAAACTCGCGCGGCTCCACGCCTTCCGCAAAATTCGTCAGGTAACACGCCGGCGCGTAACACATCTCCAACTCCCGCGCCAAAAACGCCTCCGGCGCCAGGGTCATCCCCACGAGGTCGGCGCCGAGGATGCGAAACTTGCGTATCTCCGCCGGCGACTCCAGCCGCGGCCCTTCGGTACAAACGTAAACAGCTTCTTGGTGATGCGGTATCTCCGCCCGGTGCAAGGCCTCGTGCAGGCCCGCGCGTATTTCCGGACAGAACGGATGGCTCTGCCGGATGAACCCGATCCCGCGATTCTTGAAAAAGGTCGACTCCCGGTTGCGGGTCTCGTCGATGATGTCGTGCGGAATCGCGAACTCGCCGGGGCGGAACGCTTTGTTGATGATCCCCGGTCCGGACCAAGCGAGGATGCGCTCCACGCCGGACTCTTTCAGCGCGTAAATGTTGGCGCGGTAATTGACGAACGGCGCGGTGACGCTGTAGTCCGTTTCCCCGTGGCGGGAGAGGAAGAGGAAGCTTTGGTTTTTATAAGTGAAGCGGTGAAGGGGCGCGCTTTTTCCGAAGGGCGTGTCCAGCGCGGCGCAATCGGTTTCTTTCCCCAACGCCTGCCGGGTAAGCAGATGGTAGGCTCCGCTTCCGCCAATGACCGCGACCGTGGATTTCATTCCAGATAATTTTCCTGATCGGCAACGTAGTTGGAGGCGGACTCGCGGATTCCGCGCATCTCGTCTTCGGTGAGTTCGCGTTTGACGCGCGCCGGGGAACCCACGGCCAGACTGCGCGGGGGAATCTTCGTTCCCGGCGTCACCAGCGCTCCCGCGCCCACGATGGAATATTCTCCCACCTCCGCGCCGTCCATCACCGTCGCGCCCATGCCGATCAAACAGCGCGAGGCCAGCGTGCAGGCATGCAGGGTGACGTTGTGCCCGACGGTCGCCTCGTCGCCGACGATCAAGGGCAACGTTTTGCGCGCCACGTGCAGGACGCATCCGTCTTGTATATTGGTCCGTTTGCCGATGCGAATGTGGTTCACGTCGCCGCGGATCACGGTGTTGAACCAGACGCTGCTCTGCTCGCCGATCTCGACGTCGCCGATCACCTGCGCGCCCTCGGCGACAAATACGCTGGAATGAATTTTTGGTTCCGTTCCTTTATAAGGAAGAATCATGGGATAACAATCCGATTGGGTGTTAGCAATTTAGAGACGCGGCTCGCGTCCCTCTCCGTATACATTTTCGACAATTATAGCGCCGGTTGTCCTGCCGCGTTCATTTTAAAAAAGCTACTAGCCGCCGGCGAAGGCGCCGGGGCCAGTAAGCGCCAGGCAAGCGCCTGGAGGCAGATTAGGCAATCGCTTAGGGTTAACGCCACAAACCACGGCGAGCTTACAACTCAAACTCTTCCGCCAGGCGCTTGCCTGGCTTCGCGCACGCGGCGGCGGCTCTCTTCCGCCAGATAACGCCGGTCCGTCGACCCTTCCAGCGGCGCGAGGATATGGACCGTCGCCTCCAGACGCGGGCGGCGCAACAGGCGGGAAACGTGTTCCCTGAAAGAAATCTCGTGCCAGCAGGCGACGGAGGGCTTGTTGGGATCGTGGTATTGAATGGCCACGGGCAGGACGGGGCGCCCGGCGGCGATCGCGGCTTGAAAAGGAGAGCTTTTGAACGGTTGGACGTCCGTGCCGTCCGAAACTCCGCCTTCCGGAAACACCACGACGGATTGCCCCAGCGCCAAGCGTTCCTCCACCTCGCGGTTGAGCGCTTTGAGTTCCCTCTTGCGTTGCCGGTCGATCAGCAATGTTGCGCCCAGCCGAATGAAATTTCCCAAACCCGGCCAGGCGCCAAAATCCCGGCGCGCAACAAAAAAAGTCTGGAAGCAGGAACCGAGAATCAATATGTCCGGCGCCCCCACATGATTGGCCACGATCAGAGCGCCCGGCGCCGGGCGGCGCTCTCCAATTATTTTGAAACGAATGTTGAGGACGGCGCAGATACAGCGCGCCAGGGAATGGGAGGCCAAGGTCAGCGCCCGCCAGCGTTTTAGCTTGTTCGAGAAAAAAACCAGGTTCAGAAAAACGCCCCGGATCGCACAGGCGGCGAATATCAAATCCAGCAGGCCAACGCGCCAGGCCGCGAGAATAACCGTCATGGACGGAGGCGGAACGAAAAAAAAGGAGCCATCAAAATTCCTTCCAGGCGCCGATGATGCGCCCGACGATGGGATCGTCATGCACTTTCAAATCCACCACCAGCACCTGCGAATTGATATTGATCGGCCGCAGGATTAAAAGGTCGCGCTGTTTCTCCACATATTTAGCGGTCAATCCCTCTTCATGATAGACGGCGTACATTTTATTTTTGACCAGCTTTTTGTCGTCGCGGTCGATCACCACGATGTCCTTGGAGTGGAGCGTAGGCTCCATGGACTCGCCGTCCACGCGGCAGGCGACGAGGTTGTTGCGCTTCCTCGCGGCGCGGACGTGCAACAACACATAATCCTCGACGCTCTCCTCCAGAATGATCGGCTGACCGGCGGCGATGAAGGATTGCGTCAGGGGAATGGACACGTAATCCTCGTTGTTCAGGGATCCCTCGCCGCGCATGTTGACCGGCTGGCGCACTTTGAGATCCGGAATCTGGGCGGTGGGCGTTTCGTCCGTCTGAAAAATTTCCGCCAGCGCGACCTCCAAATAATCCGCGAATTCCTGAAGCAGGGCCATGGACGCTCCCACGGTCCCTTTCTCAATCCGCTCCATCAGCTCCGGAGGAATGGAAACCAGGCTCGCCAGTTTGGCGCAAGACCAACCTTTTCTATTGCGGATAAACTTTATTTTTTTCCCCAACCGAGTCTGGAACACGCTTCGACCCGCGTTGCCCTGGATCAGCCAGTTGAGATCCACCTTGCACCCGGCGGCAATTTTTGTCAGAGATTTCGTATCCGGAGCGTTTTGCCGCTCGTGAGATTTATGAAAGGTTTTGTAAGTCAGGCCCAGGAGTTTGCAGAACTCCGTGAGGGTCCGATCCCCTATCAAGTCGACAATCCGCTTCCAGATAGTGTGATTTTTTGCAGAGGCCATGGAAGGCAAAATCTGTGAAATTTTCTGTTTTACAAATAATTACTTGACAAAATTCGACTTTTGTCGAATAATTAAAAAACATGATCGACAAAAGTCGATTTACCGACTTTGGGCGCCGGGGCGGAAATTTTGGAGATTATAACACTCCCGGCCAAAAATTAAGAAAGAAAGGCGCGCCATGATTATTCAATTGATCAATTCAGGTTTCAAGGATCAAAGGCGCCGCTTTTCTCTATGCGGCCTGGATTTATTCACCTCCGCTCATGAAAACGGGACGGGGAAATCCGCCGCGCTGGAATCCTTCAAGCTTGCGGTTTTGGGCGAGCTTCCCGGACGCGCCAAAACGCCGGAGGATATTTTGCAATTCGCAAGCGGAGACGAGTTGGCGGTAGAAATACTGGCGGCCGCCGGACCCGGAACGTTCCGGGTCGAAAGAAAATTTTTGCGCTCGGCTCCTGCGGGGGAAAAGCGACCCATTTACATCAACGGAATTCGCCATAAATTTGAAGACGGCGGCCGTTGGATTCAGGAGAGAATCGGCGCCTGCTCCTTAAGTTTTGATCCCGGCGAATTCTTGAACCTCGTTCCAGCCAAAAAACGGCAATGGATTCTCGACCGCTCGCCGGAAGCGCATTTTTTGAATCGCGAGACTCTTGGGAGATTCCTGCTCGCTAAATTAACGGACGCAGAATCGGAGAGAGAAACCGGCGCAGGCGAAACGGAAACTCTCGAATTTTTTTTGGACGCACAATCCCTAAATTGGGAGAGAGAATTTTTAGCTCTCGGCAAATCAAATTCAAAGCAAACCGTAAAAAACGGCGAACGCGTTTCTCCCGAGATCGAATCGTGGTTCAAAGCAATCCTGTCGTTATGGGACGACGCAGAGTCGGCGGAGCGCAACCTTTCGATTTTGAATTCGCATTTAAAAACCGAGAGCCTGCGGATCAAGGCCGCGTTGAAAGAACACACAGCAGCCCTAAACGCCTTTGGGGAGCCGATGAATTCCGTTTTGGTATCCAACAAAAAATTAAATTCCGCACGGGAAGAGTTGGAGCGGGCGGCGCTTGCCTTGGGAGAAAGTCAAACCAAACTGCGCGGAACCGCCGACGCGCGAAAGGACCAGGAAGAAAGAGCGGCGCGAGTGCGGTGGCTGGAAAATGAAATTTCCGGATTGAAATCCGCCATGAAAAAGCCGGGGACAAAATCCCTGAACGGGAAAATCGCGGAAATGGAATCTGACGTTGTCGACGTGGAGGAGTTGCATTCCCGCTTCAACGCGCTTCAGGACCAAAGGGCGGAGCAATTACAAATCATTCATCAATTGGAGTCGCAGGGAACCGCTCTGGCGCAGGCTCTGAATCAGACGACTGAAAAACTGGAAACCGTAACCTCCTCGCAATTGAAATGCCCGATCAGCGCCCATATCGCCTGCGGCACGGATATGGCGCCTTACAGAAATATTTTGCGCGAACAAATTGAAGAACTGGAAAACGAAATTTTCCCCATTGAAAAAAATCTGGATGAGGAGAAGGCAAAATTAACTTCCATCGCGGAGAAAACCAAACGAGCGGAAATTGATTTGGACGAAGCGACCGGAGAGAACGAAGCCCTTCGGCTGGAGATCCAAAAACTCCGCCAGCGCCTGGCCAGGGAAGAGTCGGAAACCTCCTGGCGACGGGGACGTTTGAAAACCTACGAGGAAGAGGTCCAGTTTCAGGAAAAGCAAATGCGAGACGCGCCTGCCTGTGCGCCGCTTAAAGATATTGCCGCGCTTGAGAGCCGGACGAAAAATCTTGCGGACAAAAAAGCCGACTGCCAGTCCCGATTGGACCGGCTACTGCGCGAGCAGGGCAGGCGGGAGGCGACATTACAAATTCGGACGAACAAGGACGCGCTGGAGCGGGAATTAAAACGCGCAAAAATTTTGGCGCGGCTGGTGGGTCCCGAGGGAATCCAGGCGACGCTCGCCCGTCGCGCGGCGGAAGCGTTGGAGAGCGAAATGAGCGCCGCGTTGAAATGGATCGATTCCGAATTGGAATTCGTCGTCGATCTGGAAGGGGACAAATTTTTGATGGGCTGGCGGCGCGACGGAAAAATCGTTCCATTGGAAACCATGAACTCCGCGCATTTTGTTTTGTTCATGGCGCCTCTATTGACCGCGCTGGTCAACCGCCTGGCGCGGGTCCGGGAAAAAGCCGGACTCCCCACCCTCAAGGCGCTGTGCATCGAAGGCGAAGCCTTGACCGCGCAAAACCTCTCCGCCCTTTTGCGCGGACTCTCACAAATGAAATCGCGCGGGTTGTTGGACAACGTCCTCGTCGCCCATTACGCCTCGGTTGAAGACCCCGAAAAACTGCACGGCTTTAAAGAACACATTCTGACCGGGCGCCCGACCCGCTATTCAAAGCCCAATCCTAATCCTAATCTAAAACCCAATCCTAATCTAAAACCCGAACCGGCGGGAGTGTGTTGAACATGAAAACGAAACAATTAAAAATCTCCCGCGTCTCGGCTCCCGACTCTGGCAACAAAAGCGCCATCGCCCTGCGGCGTTGTCCCATCCTGTTTCACCCGATGGAGAGCGGAGAGAAAATCAAGCGCGGATGCGGGCACATGGGCATGCGGTCCGGACACGGCGCCTGGCGTTGTTTTTATTGCGGCCATTATATTTACCGAAACGAGCAAGACCTCTCCTCGCTCTGGTTTCATTTTAAACTGGGCCGGGAGTTCTGGCGCGGAATCACCTTGGGCGGACGCGATTACGTCAACGGCGTTCCGGTGGTAGGCCAGGCGGAGGAACTGCCCGCCGTCCTGCTCGGCGATTTAAAGGAAGTGCGACCGCCCAGGTGGTTCGCCGCTTACATGGTATTGGACGACCCGCGCTTCAAAAAATATGTGGAAACATTGAACCTGTGAACTTAACCAAACCCGCCTGTGTCCAACGTTGGCGACCGGCAGAGTTCATCGCTCTGTCTTGCCACAGCCCAGGAGGGAAGGTGATGCCTTCCTTCCCGGCCCCTCCTGCTCGCCGCAGGGGCAGATAGTGCAAATTATCTGGGTAACGCAACAGGCTGAGGTGAGTTTGCATTTCAGATTATTGGCCCCGGCGCCCTCGCCGGCAGGCAAGCGCCTGGAGGCAATAGGTGGAACTTGTTTGGGTAACGTTACGGGCTGGGGAGCAGTTGCATAAGGAGACGATATGAAATCCGGTAAAAACAAGGTCGACCAAAAATACGATTTGCCCGAGGATGTGGAAGACCCACGCCTGGGGTTTTACCCTATGGAAACTTTGGAAGCCTTGCAGAATATTGTGGGGGATCCGCCGGTGTACGGTAAGTTCAGCGAGTATCAACACCTGCGTGATCGCCCGCTGGACCTGGACGTCCTGCCACTGACGGACAAGCAACTCACCGCCGTGAGCCTGGTGTTTTACGGGAGGGTGAAAAAGAAACGCGCCGCCCGCGTCATGAAGATCACCGCGCAGGCTCTGGACGACCACATCAAGGCCGCGCTCAAAAAAATCCAGCAGGGATTTGAGTAACTG
>JAJDBD010000066.1 GCA_029261575.1 Nitrospinaceae bacterium
TGGATGGAGCGGACTGGTGATGCAAATTATGACTGTTGCCCAGAGCCAGCATGGCGACGATTTAATTACAGGTTAAAGATGGATTAGGATCAGCGCCCATTATATCCAGTTTTGGCACGGCTTTTAAAGAGGAAGTTTTTGAAAGCAAAGAATTCGCAGAACTGCCAAGCGAGGCCAGGGTGACCTTGGATCAGTTTTTCGGGGGCAGGTCAGTGTTTTCAAGCTTCATCAGACAATTATCTTTAGGGTGCATTGCATCAAAGAACTCATCCGATGCACATCCAATTTTGTCTGGATTGTATGAACCAAGAACTTCCACGTTTAGTGATTTTGCTATTTCGCGGACCTTGTTTTCTACAATTTTCATGGCTGTGACAACAGGTTGTTTTTCACGTTTCCAAACAGCAGGATGGTAAGGTGTCATGATGAAGATGATGTTGTATTTTTTCTGTAAGTGGATCGCGAGCTGAATGAAGAGTTGGATTGAACGATCATCAAACCAGTGGTCTTTTTTTATTTTATAATTATTAATCCCAGTTATTCTTTCTGATTCAGCGTTGAGGATAAATTCTTTTGAGTAAACCATGCTACCATCAGGAAGTCGAACTTGGTTCTCAATGCCAATGCTCTGATCAAAATCAGGTGCGATAATCTCTTTTTCCGTGGTAATGCTGTTAGTGGAAATGCTGTTAATAGAGCGGATAAGGTATTCTCGATTGATTAGATTAGAGACCAATGAGTGTTCTTGTTGATGGTTGTTGTCGGTATTTTGGATTTTTTCTAGCATAGATGTATATTCATCCTTGTATCGAATCCATCTTGTATCGCGATTTAAATTAAGGCTCCATGGGTCAATTCCAAAAACTATCGTTTTTGGCTTATTTTTGCTTCTTGAGATTGCTCCCGACAGTGCAACATAATCTTCTATGGAGGCTCCTGATACTCCAAGATTAATCAATTTAGGACAGTTATTAACAAGTGACTTGTTCTGTCTAGAAGATCCAATCTGCATTAAATGGCTGCTTCCAATCACATAACAGGAAACTTCAGCAGGGTATTCTGCAAGAGTTATTGAGATATCTCGCTCATTCCAAGTGCCATTTTTTACTAATAGTCCATTTTCAGACGCCACCATCTGGCTGACAAACTTGTATCGAGCGTCATCGGGTTCATGGTATATGCCGGCAGGGTCAACAGTGTAGTTTATTGTTGCTACGGTAATAACCCCAATGAAAGCTAAAGTGGTTGTCGTTGCAAAGTATGCCGAGAATTTCATAATTTCTATTTACAAAATGAGTGTTTATTACGGTGGATTCAGAATTGAAAATACAGGAATTCACTTACCTTCGATAGGCTTACAATCGAAACAAGTAGGATTCCGGAAGTAATTATGATCCATGGTATGGAGGGCTTCCATTCCATCCATTGGTATCGTAACTCTGAAATTTCACCCTTGTAGGTTTCAAAAGCAGGATGGACTCGAATCATGATTTGCTGGGTATTTGGTAATGCAACAGAAGCTAGAAGTAAAGCTGAAATCCATATAATTAGCTCCCAGGGAGCAATACTTACATTGTGAAACATTCCGTCAAAAACGAAGCCGTATTGAGTCAGCCAGCCAATTTCCTCTATACGCCCTCCTGGCAATGATAGACCATGCCCTCCTAACATTGATGTAAGTATGCTGCTAGTAGCTTCTATGCTAGTTGCACGAAAAGGAACCCACGACACTATTACTGCCAGCATTGTTATTGTCCATGCGGAGAACGAACCTAGCTTTGACTTTCTGTTGGTTTTGTAAAGTTTCTGCCAACCGTGATTGATCACGAGATATGTCCCGTGAAGTCCACCCCAAAGAATAAAGGTCCATCCGGCTCCATGCCATAGACCGCCAAGTAGCATTGTAATCATCAGATTTGTAAGACGACGCGCCTCTCCTTTACTGTTTCCCCCGAGCGGGATGTATAGATAATCCCTCATGAAACGAGAGAGTGTAATGTGCCACCGTCTCCAGAAATCAATGATGGAGGTTGCCTTGTAGGGTGAGTTAAAGTTTAGTGGGAGGCGAATTCCAAACATACGTGCCAGCCCAATTGCCATGTCAGAGTAGCCAGAGAAATCGAAATAGAGCTGAAAGCCGTATGCTAGCGCTCCTCCCCAAGCCTCGAAGAATGTCAATACCGCACCTGCCTCAACTGCATCAAAAATAGGCGTTGCATGGACAGATATTCCATCAGCAAGAACCACTTTCTTGAACAGTCCGATTGCAAAGATCGTCAAACCCACCGCAAGGTGTTCTGCCCGAATGCGATAAACGACATCGCGAGCGAACTGGGGCAACATCTCCTTGTGATGAACAATGGGTCCAGCAATTAGCTGAGGAAAGAAGGTAACGAAGAGGCAGTAATGGAGGAAATTATACTCTCGGGTCTCTCCACGGTAGGCATCAACAAGGTAGGCTATTTGTTGGAAAGTAAAGAAGGAGATAGCTAGGGGAAGGACGACATCGTTAAAGATGATGTCGCTATCAGTCAGTGAGTTGATGTTGTCTACGAAGAAATTCGTATACTTGTAATAGCCAAGAAGCCCAAGGTTAGCCGCAACACCAAGAGCTAATATGGGTTTCTTTTGAGGGCTCTTGGGGGAGCCTCCAAGTGACACACCTACACCGTAATTGAAGATGATAGAGGATAATATCAGTCCAAGATAGGCTGGATTCCACCAGCCATAGAAAAAGAGTGATGCACCAACCAGCCAAGCAATTGCAATTCGGTGGTGCCCCTGTTTCCCAATCAGATGAAAGGTGAGCAGGGTTAGTGGCAGAAAGAGGAAAATGAATTCGTAAGAATTAAAAAGCATGGTGACTGAACTTTCCCGGAATTTGCGGACACGTCGAAAAGTGATCTTCCCCGGAATAAGTGGACAGTTAATTAAGCCGTATTCTTTCTCTCGAAATCTACCGGACTGAGATAGCCGGGGTAGGAATGACGACGTTGCCGGTTGTAAAACACTTCGATGTACTCAAAAATAGCCGTCTTTGCTTCCTGACGGGTATTGTAAATTCTTTCGTGAATCAACTCCACCTTCAAAGTGTGGAAAAAACTTTCCGCCACGGCATTATCCCAGCAATCGCCTTTTCGGCTCATACTGCACCGGATGGCATGGCTTTTCAGCAGAGCTTGAAACTCGTTGCTGGCGTATTGGATTCCAGGAATTTTACCAGTCCGGTCAGGGTCTGGTTTATGGGGACCGGGACGCCGTGCTTTTCGCCCATGTCCACAATCGCGCCGTTCAGGGCGTCGATCTCCGTCCGTCTCCCGGCGCGTAAATCCTGCAACATGGACGACTCATGTTTGTAAGTGGCGGGAAGTAGTTTTTCGTAAAACGTTTTTAAATAGTCGTCGGCTGACGTCCAGTGCGTGGAGTAACCGGCGGCGGTCATCGCGGCAAATACCTCGCCCGCGACGGTGCGCATGACGGCGCGCGAACTTTCGGACTCGCCCAGCAATCCGTAAGGAACCCGCAAGACCGCGCCGAGCGCGTTCAAAGCGCAGTTGTATAACATCTTCGCCCACAGGTCGGCGGCTATGGCGTCGGACACGCGGCAGGGCAGTCCTCCGGCGTCGATCACGTCGGCGAGCGCTTGCAACGCGCCGGTTGGCGGCGAAAATAAATCGCCAAGATGCAGCGGCTCGGCGTGCACAGTTATCTCCACTTGATGTTTCCGGGGCCGCCGGAACCCGGTAATAACGCGGGCGTTTTTTATCCGCTCGCTGGGAAAATGTTCGCAAAATATTTCTGCGTTGCCCCAGCCGTTCTGACACAAAACGATATTTCCGGATTTGTTTTCCGTTCCTTCCCAGTCCGCAAGTTCCCGCGCGGCGGTTTCGCTGTCGAAGGACTTGACGCAAACCAGCGTGAAATCGTATTTTCCTTCGGGGAGGTCGCGCAAATTTTCATAACAGCCAAAGCTGTCCGGAGCGGCGCGGTATTCGCCAAAAATTCCCAATCGCTCCAGCCCGTCGCGCTTTAGCGCGTCCGCCGTCTCTTTTCTGGCGACGAGGTCCAGCCGGATTCCGGCTTTCAGCAAGCAACTCGCCAATCCTAATCCCACTGCCCCGGCGCCGAAAATTAATACGTTCATGAATGCCCTTTACGATAAACTTATATGGGTGCGGTTCCAAAAAAGGTTGGATTATTCCCGCGTATCCATTATATTTTATTTTACAATGAACCGGTTCATGATCGCGCTCCCCCCTCAAGGCATATAAGGAAAACGTCCATGAAAGATCAGTATAATTTTGAGATGGAAGACCTCGGCGCGTTTCCCTTCGAGCGGTCGGCGGATTATGATTTTTGGGAGGCCGTGAGCGACGAGGAGTTGAACCAAATTCTCGAAGCGTTGCCACGGGACAAGGCGAGAACGTTCGTCGGCGTGGTGCGCAATGGCAGTTCGTTTTTGCTGAACGACTTTCATTACCGCATCAAACCCCGCAAGGCAAGCGCCTTGAAGCAATAGGCGCAACTTATTCGGGGAATACGACGCGCTTGGGAGCAATTGCATCCCAAACTCTTCCCCCGGGCGTTGCCCGGCAGGCAGGAGCCTGACCACTCGCCGTGGGGGCAACGTTTTCATATGGAAGGTATCTGTGTCGACCCACGTTAATCTGACGTTGAGTATTTCTCTTTTTGCAACGGAGCGTAACTAATGGCCCAGGACGACAGCACGGGCGAACGGGGTCGCTATTTTCTCGGACCCTGGAGCCAGATGGAAGAGATCCCGCTGGTTCTTCAGCCCGATTCCTGGTATCCGGACATTCCCTGGAAAGAGGCGCAGACGATAAAAAAGGTGGACGAGTCGACTTATGAGACCGTGCTCCCGGAACCGCAGCCGCCGGCGGAACCGGCGCCTGTCCCCATCACCGACCCGGAACCGCCGCCGCCCAAGGACCCGGACCAGGAAGCTCAGGCCGAGGCGTTGAAAGAGGCCGCCGAATCCGGCGCTCCGCTTGCCGAGGAATGCGAAAAGGACGAAAAGAAAAAGGACTCCGGGAGTTCCTCCTCGTCGTCCGGAGCTTCCGGAGGCGCGAAGAAAAAATGATCCCGATACAATTCTCCCTACATTAAAGGCGGTATCCCGTGTCAGATTGGCAGGCCATCAGCAAACAGATTTGGAGAGTCGCCAGCAGTCCCGCCTACGCTCTGCTGGACGGCGCCCGCAACGAGTCCATTTATCCCCTGCTCAAAGGTTCCGGGGAAAATTACCAATGCCTGTACGAGGGCGAGTTGATCCCTGAACTGGCCGAGGCCGCGCCTTACCTGGTAAAGCTGGAACGCGGAAGCGCGCTCGCGCAAAAACTGATCGAGCAGGGCTGGGGGGACAGTTGGGGAATCTTCTTCCAGTCGAGGGCGTCGTTTAAGGAAATCCGCCGCAACTTCCGCCGATTTTTGCGCGTCACGGGACCCAATAAAAAGGCCCACTACTTTCGCTACTACGACCCGCGGGTTTTCCGGGTCTTTCTTCCCACCTGCAATTACGACGAATTGGAAATGGTTTTTGGACCCGTCAACCGCTATTGCCTGGAGAGCGAAAACCCGAACACGCTCGTCGAGTTTTACCTGAAAGACTCCCGGCTTGAATGGAAATACATTCGCCTGGATTGAACGCCGCCCTTCCCTGTCAAAATCCCCAGCCTCCGTTTTTACAAATACTTGTCGGTAGTTTCCGAATGGTGTACAATACCGCTTCAATTTCCATTTTAAGTTTTTTGCGTTTGTCGAAAACCTTCCTTTTATTTGGGAGGTATATTGTTCATTCAGATAATTTGAAAGAAACACGACGCCATGAGCCAAGAATCCGATAACCCGGTATTGAATATTTTTGAAAAGGCGCCTTTAACCGCTAAGGCTCCCATCAACCCCGCGGACCGGGAATTTGTTGAAGAGGTGACTTTCAAGTTTTTTAAGGATGGCGAGGAACATTCTTCGGAAACCAAAACAATCCCAAAACTAGAGTCGAGTAGCGAATCGTCCAGCAGTTCATCCAGCTCATCTAGTTCCAGCGACTCCAGTTCATCCAGCTCATCTAGTTCATCCAGTTCCAGCAGTGATTCAAGCACAGCTTCGGATCCCAACGTTATCACCTACGACCTGGAAGCCCCGGAAGTGGACGAGGATAAGGATTTTTATGAATTTGTTTATCACTTTTTTTACAAAGTAAAAAAAAGCACCGGCGAGGTTATCGACCGGGAGAACTGGAATGTAAAAAAATTCAACGTATTTCCCGAAAAAGCCACCATCAATATGAAATGGACGGATGATACCAGCAAAAAATTCGGGGGCTTTCAATTCAAGGTAATGCAAGACGGCGCGCAGGTGGGTCCAATTTATGAAACCATGACCAAGGAGGTCACCAAACCCAACGGCGATAAAATCGCCGAAGGCAGCGCCGAGGTCAATCTGGAGAAGAAAAAGGGTTTCACGATCGTTCAGGAGCCCCCTTATGTAGTCACCAAAAAGCCGGACACAGAGGAGGGCCGCAAAGACCGAGATTACGAAGGCGACCTTAAATTCAAAGCCGAATTCATCACTCCTGCCAAGGGCAACATAAAACAATATGTCAACATGCCTAAAGGAGACGGTCTCAACGGGGAAGGCACAGAGGTCGAAATCACCGTCGGCGCGGAAGGCGATCGCGGCCCCAGGACCCTTAAGGTCGGCAAGGCCGACGTGTTCGTCTTTGTCCGGGTCACCTTTGGACCCAACGCCGTGTTGAAAAAGAGCACGCGGGAAGATTCAAACAACAAAACGGAAATTAAGGCAGAAAATGACCTCACCGACATAAAGCGATTCAAATACGACAACACCACGGAAGACGTCGCCGGGTGGGTCTTTACCGCCAAAGTCGAACTCAAGAGCTCCGGCGGGACGGGGAAATTCAAAGTCTACCTCGGCCTCGCGGGCGGGGATGAGTGCAAAATCGAAATTGGCGGTTCCGAGGCTTTTATCAAAGAAGACGACGTAGACGCGGATGAAATTTTGACGTTTACCAATTGGCGACGCATGTATTATGAAATCCTCGTCGCCGACTTTATGAAAACCCGCGAGCTGGAGACCCGAAGACTTCCCGGCACCGCAACCGACGTCGACGATTTCCCCCCCGACGCCATTAGAAGGTTCAAGGAATTGGGCAACCCCTGCTTCATCGAATTCACCTATGAAGCCTGTCACGTTTTCAAGGCCACCCCAAGTCTCGCGGCGGAAGACCCCAACCTGGCCTGCCTGAAATTCACAGCCGCGGCCAGCGCCGACGTTAGTTACAAAATTCAAGCCCCCGTAGGGTCCGTCCTGACCAAAAAGTTTTTAACAAAGGCCAATTCGCAGGATCCCATGTACTTACTCACGGACCATACAATGGGAGTGCTTCCAACGGCGGTTGCGTGGGGAAGAAACAAGCTCGACCGTACCATTTACATAAAACTCTGCGACGCCAACTATTATTGGGAAAGGAAAATGTACGAAAATCCCGTCAACTCCGGCAATTGGTTTTGGAAACCAAAGCACGGTCGCAAACATTACCTCAATGCCGCCACCGCCAAAAAACAATCGATCATCGTAACTGCTCTCGGAGGCTACTTCTTTCCGGTTTCCGGTTTTGATGGAAACGCCAGTATCAAGGATTTCACCTGGGAAGCTAAAATTGACGAGGACAATCCCGATCCCACACATTGCATGCACAAACCCACCTTGGAAATGCAACCTGATGTTCGTACTGCCGCCGCCGTCGGGGAATCCTGTTCTATCACCGTTAAGGAAAAAGCTATAACCCCAACGGACCTGACTCTGGAATTCAAAAGACCCGGGGAAACAGCCCTTGAGGTTTCCATCGTTTCCGCGGATGACCCAGACATGGTCGCCCTCAAAGAAACTCTGCAAACTCCCAATCCAACTCAGGACCTGACCTTCGCGTCCCCCGGTGAAACCGCCTTGCAAATTACCGACGAGTCTTCGGGAAAAGCCAAAAAATCCAAGGAAAGATTGATTAAAGTGAAAGAAGCCAACAACCGGGGAGGTTCCGTTACTATTAAGTTTAAAAAACCCGGCGCTTTAAAAAATATTGCAACCGACCTCGCAAGCGACGACGAAGATAAAATTAAAGACTTCATCGTCAATTTATTTGACGAGGATTACCTCAGGGACAACGAAAACAAATATCCCATCGTCGTAGAAGCGGAAGACGGGGGTAGTAAACGCCAGACTACGCGGATCGCTAACGTTAAAGCGGCTATTCAAACCAAATTTGACGATACCAAGGATTCGCGCGTATTTTCCGCCGACGACAATTTAACTGTAGAGCATAAAAGCGACGTCGAAAATTACATTAAAGGACTTTTTGACGAGGATAAATTGTCCGCCAGCGACGACGCCAACAAGTACAAAATTGAAATACACGGAAAAACAGGCGATAAGGGATACGACGACCGGATGGCCGCCATCAAGAGAACCATTGAGGAAAAGTTTGAGTCCACCAAGGGCCTTAGGAAATTCAAATTTAAATCAGATTTGACAGACGAACAAAAAACCGCAATTGAGGATTGGTTCAAAGGCTTTCTGGACGTCGACGATGGAACCAACGGCGAAGCCATCGCCAAGGCTTTGAGGATCGCCAAAAACAAAGTACAAATTGAAATCACCGCCCCATCCGGACCGAATGGAGAGGACGATTGTTTCACAAAAGCGAAACAGGAAGTAAATACCAAGTTCACCGCAACCGCCAAAAAAGTGGCCTACCATCCCGGACTGGACGACGACGGAAAGATGCGCAAGGGAAATCTCGCCATGGCCAATATCAACCTCGATGAAAGTACAATTAAAAAAATTGTCGTGGATCTTCCCGAAGCGAACGCCAACGACCCCGGAAAATTTGTGGGAGCTCTTTCGTCCACAAAATGTCCCATTAATATAGACTGTTATATTGAAGACCATCAGGAAGCGCTGGGCCTGTGCCAAAACGATCAAAATCTCTGTGTATTCAAAAAATCTAATTCCGCCGGCTCCATTGAAACCGCCCTGCACGAAATTTCGCATGCCATTGGCATGTCAGTTTATTCCGGTAATGACAACCCGCCTAAGGGCATGACAATGCCCAAGAAGGTTACGGAAAACCTGCCCGCCGAGCCGGCAGATTACAAAAAGAACGGCTCAAAAGGCCAAATGTATGTGGACAAGGGACATTCCGGGTCCCACTGCGCTTACGGATTGACAGACGCAGATAAAGGCGGGGCCAGTTACGCGGGCAAAGGAGGGCTATGCGTTATGTTTGGCGAGGGCGGAGGCGGCGGGGCCATTTTTTGCCCCCAGTGCATCGATCTCATCCGCGGAGCGGACATCACCAAGGTCGGCGTGAAACCTTAGAATTCGGTCGACCCGGTCGGAGAGTTTAAATGAATGAATGCTCCAGCGCGCATACGAACATTAAAAGTTTTATTAATATGGGCCGCCGCATTGGTTGTAACCCATGCCTTGGCAGGCGGAGCCGAGGCGCAAGGCCAGAGAACCAATAGAAATTTTTCCCCGGATCGACTGCCCGGAAAAAAAATAACAGCCCGGAGTCCTGAAGTCCGGTCAAAAACCAAAAGTGTGGAGAGTGCGCTAATGCCAGAAAATAATCTGGGGCTTAAAGACGAAGAATTCTGGACCGATCCTTACAGGACTCGGGCCGAAATCGAAACTCCTATCATGAAGAAAGGCGCGGAGGCTATGCTCCTCGGCGCCCCTGCCCAGGTTCCCATGGACGCCCACGATACTCTGCCTGTCGTGGTTATCCGCGCCGCCACCTTGAAAACCATGGCTAAACTTGGACTCCGCCGAAATGCGCTGGTAACTGCCATCAACCTCGACAGCAATGTCGCCTATGCCGAATTGGCCATGAACCAGGACGTAGGGAAACTTCCCCCAATTGACCCCGATGCCCCCCTGGAAGGCATGGGCGGCGAAGCCTATGAGTTCGACCTTCGAGAGATTCTGCGCATCCCCTGGAAAACCTCGGAATACCTAGTCGCCTTCATTGTTCGCGACCAAATTACGAACCGCGCCCGCGTCAAGATAGTCAACACCCTGGGCGGCTATAAAGACGGTGAAGTCGAAAAATTTATAGATGAATACAAAAAAACAGCCCGACCCGTTTTCAAAGCGTATCCGCCGCCCGGCGACCCGTTTCCAAACTATCGCCAACAAAAAAACTCGGTGGGAATTCCAAAAGAAGAGGGCTTTGAAATCCAGGTCGAAAGAGTCAACGTCATACGCAAGCCAGGCTCCTATATCATGCGCGGATCCTTTCGCCTGCCAATCAAAGAAAATCAAATCGTTCCGCCGCCGCCCGAGATTCCTGGAGAAACCGTTCCCGCTAAACCCGTCACCGCCCTCGTCCCCATCAACCTGGTGTTGACGGGAAGCAAAATAGCCGCCCCCTTCGTTTGGCGGATCACCGTTCCCAGTTACGAACCCGTGGAAAGGAGCGACTCGAAACTCGTCGCGACGGGATATTTCGCCGTCGACCTTTCCCAACTGGGACCCGTGAACAGCATTGCCCAAACCATGTTCATCTACGGTTTTTCTGGAGAAGCCATGGTCGGCCCGATTCCCATGGCCTTCATCGACCAGGCCAGCCTGGAGGATTGAGTATGAAAATGTTTGTTTCTTCCCAATCTCGTAGATACTTTTGGGTGCCTTATGCCCGCGCTGTTTAAGATTCGCGAAGACCATGTGGCGGCCTTCGACCGCTACATGTTCAAAAAATTTGAAAAACGAATGCTTGAACACCTCGCCAAAGTTTTCCCCGAGAAATTCCAGGCCATGGGCCTTCAGGAAGCCCGCCGGATTATTCGAAAAGGACACAACAAAGCCTTCAGGTACCGAATCACCACAGAGAGAAATGTCTCTTTGTTCATCGATCTCACGATAGGTTTGGATCAGGAATTCGATACCGCTGAAAAATATGCTTGGATCCGTGAAATACTGGATAACAAAAACAGGGCGGAAAATAATAGAATGGATGAAATCTTTTTTTTACTGCCTTACCGAACATAAAAATCCAAGCCTTATAATCAACCGCGAGGTTTGAAAATGCCCGAGGACGAACACTGGTCCGAAACGGCGGCCAACGATAATAATTCCGGCGCCACGGACCAACAAGCTGGAAGTTCTGTTCAAAAATGTCCGGTGAAGGAGGAGTATATTCTCGCTGCCGACGTGGCGACCCTGGAGCCTCCTCCCATGCGAGCCGAGGTGGAAACCAATGAGCCTCCTCCCATGCGAGCCGAGGTGGAAACCAATGAGCCTCCTCCCATGCGGGCCGAGGTGGAAACCAATGAGCCTCCTCCCATGCAGGCCGAAGTGGAAACCAAAGAGCCGCCTCCCATGCAAGCGGACGTTAAAGCCTTGGAACCTCCGGGGATGGCCGCCAAAGTGGAAGTCCATGAACCGACAGCAGTGTTTCCCCCGCTTGCGCCAATCAAGGACGCAAAGCCCCCCGTCGAATGGATTGAAATTATTGTGACCGACGACGAGGATCGGCCGCTCGCCTATGAACCCTTCCGGCTCACTCTCCCCAACGGCTCCGTCGTGGAAGACGTTCTCAATCCGGAAGGCAGGTTATATGTCGATAACCTCAACCTTGGCGCCTGCAAATTCTCCTTGCCAAACAGAGACGACTGGGAACCGGCAGAGATAGCAACCGGAACGCCCGAGAAAAAGGACGCGGAAACCGCAACCGAAACCGCCTGGATCGAAATCCAGGTCGTCGACGATCAGGATCAACCGCTCGCCGACGAAGCTTGTAAAGTTACTCTGGCCGACGGGACGGTCCGCGGAGAAAAGCTCGGCGCCGACGGTAAACTGCGCCTGGAGGATATCCCATCCGGCGCCTGTAAAATTTCGTTTCCCCAACGGAAAGCGGAAGACCTGGAACTTTTATAACCCTGTTAACGATCAATAGTAATGGCCAATCCAGCGCCCGGAAAAAAACCCGCCCCCAAAGAATTTTCTTGCGAGACCAACAAGGTCCATAAATTTCGCGTCACCCTCGCCAAATCCGAGTTCCTGGAAGCCAAAGCCGTGAACGAGGAAGCCGAAGCGCTCGCCGAGCAAGCCGACCTTCAAGCCCAAATCGCGGCCAAGATATCCGAAGCCGCAACAGCCAAGGCCGAGGGCGCACAGGCCCGTTGCGATACCGCCAAGGCCGAAATGGAGGAAATGGAATACCAGACCCAGGAAGCCGAATCGGATATGAACGCCGCCAACGCCCAGGCTCAGGAAGCCGAGGCCCAAACCCAGATCGCGCAAGCGGAATTGGACGAAGCCAACGCTTTGGCCGAACAAGCTCAGGCGGAAGCCGATCAGGCCCAGGCCCTGGCGGATGAAGCCGAAGCCGAAGCCAAGATTATCGAAGCCCAGGCCGCCCTGGAAGGAGCCTCCTGATGTCCTTCGCCGATAGGCTCAAGGCCGTCTCGGCCAAGGTGAAAAAAGCCGTGGAGCTGGCTAAAACCGCCAAAACAAAGGCGACGACTATTCGGCAACAGGCGGCGTCCGCAAAGAACGGCCTGGACAAAGCCATTGCAGGCGCGGGAACCGCCAAGGAAAAGCTCGGCGAACTCAAAACAAAATTCGACGACTGGAAAGAAAAACGCGCCAAGCAGAAAAAAACCCTGGACGAACTCCAAGCCGAAACCGAGGAGGCGAAAAAACTCGCCGAAGAATCCAAGACCAAAGCCCAAGAAGCCGAGGAACTTTCCAAAGAAGCCAAGAAAAAGGCCGACGAGGCGGAAACCCTGCTGGACGAAAAACAGAAAGAAACGGATGAGAAAATTGAAGCCGCGCAGAAAAAGGCCGAAGAGGTAAAACAAAAAACCAAGGAGTTTAAAGAACTCCTGGAAAAGGCCATTCAGGACACGCAGGAAAACGAAGAAAACGCCGAGGAGTTAAAGAAACAGGTCGCCGAAGCCAAAGCGGCGGTCGAACAGGCCAAAAAGGAAGCGGAAGAAGCCGAAAAGGAAAAACTGGAGGCCGAGGAACAGTTAGAGGAAACCAAAAATGAATTAGAAACCGCCCAGGAAGAAGCCGGCGAGGCGCGATCCAACGCCGAACTGGCCAAAACCGAGGCCAATGCCGCTCAAACCCAGGCCGATGTTGCCTGGGACAAACTCCCCGAAGCCCAACAAGAGGCCATCAAGGCCAAAGAAGATAAAGAAGAAGAAATAGAAACCCTCCAGGCCGAAGTTGAAAAAGCCCGGCAAGAATACGAACCGCTCAAAACCGAAGCCGAAGAAGCCAAAACCAAAGTTGAAGAGCTCCAAACCCAATACGACGAGGCCCAGGAAGAATGGGAAAAGGCCAAACAAAAAGTCGAAGACGCCAAGCTGGCCCTGGTGGGCCTGACCGGGGAAGAAAAAGCCAAAGCTCAAAAGGCCCTTGAAGAAGCTCAAAAGGAAGAAGAAGAGGCCAAAAAGAAATCCGAGAAACTCAAAACCGATCTGGACGACGCCCAAAAGGATTACGACGCCGCACAATTGAAGGCGGACGAAGCCCTCGCCAAATTTGAAAATCTCGAGGCCAAGCTGGATAGCGTTACTTCTGATTACGAAGCCAAATACGGCAAGGCCAAAGAGATCATCGATCAGGCCAAGGAAATTCAGGAGGACGCCGAAGAAGCCAAAGGCGAAGCCGAAGACGTTAAAGAGGAAGTCCAGGACGCCCAGGACGAGATCGAAAAGGATGCGCCGGAAGTCCCGGAACCGGAAGCGGACCCGGACGCCACTCCCGAGGAACAAAGCAAACTCGACGAGGCCAATAAAAAAAAGGAAGAGGCGGAGGCCAAACAAAAGGAAGCCCAGACAAAAGCCGACGAGGCAAAAGAAAAATTGGATCAGGAAAAAGCCGACGCCGAAAAAGCCAAAAAGGAAGCAAAGGATGAACTTGACGCGGCAAACGAGGAACAACAAACCGCCCAGGAAGAACTGATCAAGGCCCGTACGGAAAAACCCCGCGATCCGGAAAAAATTAAACGGGCGGAAATTAAAAAGAAACAGGCCGAAACCAAATTAATGAAGGCCCAAACCAACCAGGCCAAGGTTTCCAGGGAAGCCGACGAAAAAGTGCGGACTGCGGAAGCGGAGAATAAACAGGCCCAGGCCGATTTAAAGTCCGCCAACTCCGAAGTTAAAAAAGCCAAATTTGGTTGCCTGTTTCAAAACATCAGCGCCAAGGTGGATACCGCCACCGGCAACACGGAACAGGCGCGGCAACAGGCGGCCGCCGGTAATCAGCAAGTCACCCAAACGAACCAGAAAATACAGGCTGCAACCCTGGCCGCCGAGCAGGCCAGAACCAAAGCGGAGGAGGCGAGAGCCAAAGCCGAAGAAGCGCGGGCGCGCGCCGAAGAGGCCAAAGCCAAAGTCGAGGAGGCTAAAGCCAAGGAAGCCTTGGAAGATAAACCTGTCGAACCCGCCCCCGCCAGCGAACCCGCCCCCGCACAAGAACCCCGAGCGGAAGGAGAGGCCGCCCCCGCCCAGGGGGACGCGCCCACCACCGCAGCAGAAACAC
>JAJDBD010000067.1 GCA_029261575.1 Nitrospinaceae bacterium
CGTTGTCCAGGCGTTTTGACTTCGGCAGATATTGGCGGATGAGTCCGTTGGTGTTTTCGTTCAGTCCCCGTTCCCAGGACGCATAGGGATGAGCGAAGTATATTTTGGCGGAAAGCGTTTTTGCCATTTTCCGATGCTCGGCAAACTCCAGTCCGTTGTCGTACGTAATGGTATGAACCCGGTTTTTAAAGGGGGCGAGCGCCCTCTCGACGCTCATTCGCACAGGCCGGGCGCGTTTTGTTTTGGGCGCCGCGAGTACGGTAAACTTTGTTTTGCGCTCGACCAGGGTGGCGACGGCGCCGCAGTGGTTTTTCCCGATGATCGTGTCGCCTTCCCAGTCGCCGACGCGCGATTTCTGATCGACGATGGCGGGACGGTCGTCAATGCCGACGCGGTGCGGAATGCGCCCCCGGCGATCAAGCTTGCCGTAACGCTTGCGGCGTTTCTTCTGGCAACGCAGATGTTTATGGAGGTCGCCGCCTTGACCTTTGTCCCGGTAGATATGCAGGTAAATCCATTCGTGACTGACCCGGACGCCCTGTTCTAAAAGAGAGCTTTGCATAAGTCTTGTTGGATGGAGTGTATAATATCGCTTGACGTTGATCAATTCTAACAGGAGACGGGACATGCAAAAGCGACTGGGCCAGCTGAGTTTTGCGGACGATCTGATAGCGGGGGCGAGCAATTTTCTATCCGAAGCCGACGCGCGGGTGGATTGGGAGCCGATCGAAAAGGAGTTGACGGGGATTTACGCCTCGTCGACGGGCCGCCCTTCGTATCCCTTGCTTTTGTTGTTCAAGACGTTGCTCCTCCAGCAATGGTACGGCCTTTCGGACCCAGGCATGGAAGAGGCGTTGGCGGACCGGATCAGCTTCCGGCGTTTCGTGGGCCTGAGTTTGTCGGACGCGGTTCCGGACCATTCGACGATCCATCGTTTCCGGTCGAAGCTGGGCGACCGTTACGGAGCTTTGTTGTCGGCGTTGAACCGGCAGTTCGAGTCGCGGGGTTTTGTGGTGAAGGAAGGGACGATGCTGGACGCGTCGTTCGTGCAATCGTCGAGCGGGAAGAAGTCGGTGGACCCGGAGGCGGGAGTTTACGGTCGCCACAAGGCGGAATCGGTATCGGGTTACAAAATGCACGCGTCGGTGGACCGGGGGTCGAGGCTTGTGCGTCGTGTTGCGATCACCCCGGCGAACGTGAGCGATACGGTGGTGGCGGACGAGTTGGTGATGGGCGACGAGGAGGCGGTGTACGCGGACAAGGCTTACGACAAGCGGGCGCGGCGCGCGGCGTTGGAGGCGCGCGGGATCTTTTGCGGGATCATGCATCGACCGAATCCCGGTCGTCCGTTGAGCGCGGAGCAGACGGCGTTCAACAAGGAGATTGCGAAGAAGCGGGCGCAGGTGGAGCATACGTTTGGGATTCTGAAACTGCATTACCGGTTGCGGCGGACGCGCTATATCGGGTTGGCGCGGGCGGCGGTTCAGATCGTCCTGGCCTGCATGGCGATGAACATCAAACGGGTTTTGAAACTTGTTAAAGCGAAGGCGTCGCCCGGCGGAGCTTTGGCCTGAGAGGAAAAAAGCGGGGAAAGGGCCTGGCCGGCAAGGGCCGGAGCCAGATAGCAGGCGGAAATCCGGGCGTTGTGCGAGAGAGCGAGCGCCTCGGACGAGGAAAATGGACTAAAAAAACCTGGGATCGAAGGTAAAAAACCCGATTCAATCCAACTTTGGAAAAAATACCCTCTTACGCAAAGCTCTCGTTCTAAAAAGAGCCGACCCGAGATTTGTTCCGGACTCCAGTCCCGCTTGATTCGGTCGTCGACTAAAAGCCGGGTCGTATGGGGGATATGCGGGCGATATTTACTGGAACGGCGCGCCATGGTTTTTTCCTGAGCCTGCTTTGGGCGGTAGCCGCGCAAGCCGCGATTACGATTGATCTCGCGGCTGATCGTTGATTTATGAACCCGCAACTCCTCGGCGACGGCGGATTGCGTAAAACCGGCTTTCATAGAGGCGTGAATCTGGTATCGTTGTTCCTGGGTCAACTGGGTGTAATGTTTCACAAGCGCTCCTTGGATTTGACGGTTTAAGAAACGCCAGGAATATTATCCCAGTTGGCTTCTTATACCGTCTCCAAAGTTGCGCTTACCAGTTGAATCCAAGATATTAAAAAGACTTAAGATCCTTCGTGAGTAATCCCTGCCGGTTGGAGTCCTCCCTTCGGCGCAGGCAAATCCTTTTGCCCGAACTCGTGATATAATCTAAATCATTGCGAGAAAATTAAAACGTCTGGCGGTGAGTTTTTTAACGCCGCTTTCTATTCTCAATTTTCAATTCCAAATTCCTAATTCCTAATTCAAAATTCCCATGTCGTCCAATATCATCATAAATTCCAACCTCCGCGAAATTCGCGTCGCCTTGATGGAGAACAACCAGTTGGTCGAGTTGTTCATCGAGCACAAGGCCAACAAGGGCGTCGTCGGTAACGTCTATAAAGGGGTGGTGACGAAGATCCTTCCGGGGATGCAGGTGGCCTTCGTCAATGTGGGATTGGAAAAGGCCGGGTTTCTGTATGTCGGGGACATCGACGTCGCCGACATGCTGGGGCTGGACCCGGAGGAAAAAATCGTTTCCGTGGACGACGACGAGGAGATCGAGCCTATTGAGGAGTCGGATAAACCCCTGCGCTCCAACCATCACCACATTCCCATTCAGGATTTATTGACGGAGGGCCAGGAAATTATCATTCAGGTGGCCAAGAATCCGCTGGGCACCAAGGGTCCGCGCATCACCTCCTTCGTCACCCTGCCCGGACGCAACCTGGTGTACATGCCCACCACCAATCAAATCAGCGTGTCCCGCCGCATCGAGGACGAAGCGGAGAAGGAGCGGCTGAAAAACATCGTCATGGACCTGAAGAAACCCGCAGGCGGTTATATTGTGCGCACCGCCAGCCAGGGGATGGAAAAATCCGACTTTGAAGGCGACGTCAACTTCCTCAACCGGCTGTGGACCAATCTCAAATGCAAATCGGAAAACGTGGGCGCGCCGGCCCTGCTCTACGAAGATCTCAATTTGATTTTCCGCTCCATCCGCGATCTGTTCGACCAGGGCGTGCAACGGCTGGCGATCGACAACGAGCGCGATTACAAAACCTGTTTGGAATTTTGCTCCACCTACCTGCCGCACGTGGCGGACAAAATAGAGTTGTACCAGGGCGCCGCTCCCATATTCGATCATTATGGAATCGAAATAGAAATCAACCGCGCGCTCGACCGCAAGGTCTGGCTGAAATCCGGCGGCTACATTTCCATCGACCAGACGGAAGCCCTGGTCGCCGTCGACGTCAACACGGGAAAATACGTGGGCCACAGCGACCCGGAGGAAACGATTCTCAAAACCAACCTGGAAGCGGTCAAAGAGATCGTTTACCAGTTGAGGTTGCGAAATATCGGCGGCCTGATCATCGTCGATTTCATCGACATGACGAAGGAAGAAAGCAAGGAAGCGGTTTCGAGCGCCTTGAGCCTGGCTCTGAAATCCGACCGCTCGCGCACCAACATCCTGAAAATATCCGAGCTGGGACTGGTGGAGATGACGCGCAAGCGCGTACGCGAAAGCCTGAGCCAGACCCTGTGCGACCCCTGCGACTATTGCGAGGGCAAGGGTTTTATTAAATCCCCCACCACAATTTGTTACGATATTATTCGATCGATCGAACGGATTGGCGCCAACCCCATGGGCAAAAAATCCGTGGAGGTGGAAGTGCACCCCTACATTTACGACCTGCTGGTGGAGGAGGAAAGCGCCTCGCTTCAGGAGATGGAAAACCAGTACGGCGTGCACATCGCCGTGACGGTCAACGCCAAACTGCATCAGGGAAAATACAAACTCCACGCTGATTGATCCCCCCAGGAGATGATTCAGCGCGTTTCAGAAAGGAATCTTTTGCGCAAGCGGTCAATGCATTGCAATAGTTTTCAGGAATTCGCTAAATGTGGCATGGTATGAAATATTCGAAAGCGATTTTGTTTTTTCTTCTTTTTGGAGTCAGTTCTTGTGCTTTAGATGGAAGATTTTCTCATAATTGGCGTGCACCGCTGGAGAATGCAATAAAAGCCGAATGGAGGAGCGGTGATTCCAGGAAGTATATTTTTATAGAAGGCGACTTTAATGGAGACGGCAATAAAGATGAGGCAAATTTATTAGTCAGGAAGAACGGTCTTGTCGTAGGACTTTTTGCTTTCATTTCCAATGGGGCGAGATTTGACGCTTACTTATTGGATGAGTTCGAGGAGGATGGATTCTTTGATGAGATGGGAATCCGGCTCGCGCGGCCAGGCCAATATAAAACCGCGTGTGGCAAGGGTTATTTTAATTGCCGAGCCAATGAAGTGATGGAATTGAATCTTGCGAATAACGCAATTGAACTTTTTAAGTATGAGGGGCCGAGTTCTTATTATTTTTGGGATCAACATATAAACCGTTTTCACCGAGTTTGGGTAAGTGATTAATTGCGGTAGAAATGATACCGGGTTTACGGTTTGCTTACCGGTTGATCAAATTACCCAATTTTAGGCGGCTTTGCCCCCTCCTCTGAGTTTTCAAAAACGTATTATTGATAGAGCGACCTTCCTTCTTCAAAGCTCTGCTTGGGCGTCCTGCCCTGGCAATATTTTCCCTGACCGGCCTTTCGTAGCGGTTGTGTTTTAAAGAAAAAGTGGTTGACGCTAGTTGTTAAAAATGACAACATATTTCCATGTTGGAGACCGAAAGGGATATCGAATGGGTCGCCTCAGCGCTGAAGGATTTCGGAAAATTTCCTGATACGGCGAAACGGAGAATTCTTGTGGCTCTAACCGACGCCGCGCAAGGAACAACCTCCGATATTGCCAAACCCATGAAAGGGATGGGGGCGGGCGTTTTTGAAGTGGCCTTGAAATACAGGACCGACGCCTACAGAACCGTTTACGCGGTTCAGATTAACGAAAAAATATGGGTCGTCCATGCGTTTAAGAAAAAATCAAAGTCGGGAATTAAAACTCCGAAGCAGGAAACCGACTTGATAAAAAATAGAATCAGAATTTTAACGGAGATGCTGAAATGACCGCGAAAGAAAAAATAGAAGTCATTCACGGAAGCGGCAACGTCTTCCGCGACGTCGGGTTTCCCAACCCGGACGTGGAACAAGCCAAAGCCATTTTAAGCGCGGAAATCATCAAAGTCCTCAATAAGCGAAAATTAACCGTTCGCAAAGCCCAGGCTCTAACCCAAATCCAGGCGGCGGATTTTTCCCGCATCCGGAATGCCGACCTCAAACGTTTCACCATCGACCGGTTGATGAAAATCCTGAACAAGCTGGACCCCGAGGTGGATATCACAATGGAGTTCAAAACCCGCTCCAAAAAACCCCGCGTTCAACAGACGGCGACCCTTTAACCCCGGCCGGGCAACGCCCGGTGGAAATGTTTGAGTTGCAAACTCACCAAAGTTTGTAGCTCTATCCAAATAAGTAACACTAATTAGGTTCAGCGGCACGCTGGCCGGGGAAATCATCGCTTTGTAAATTCGGCGCCGGATGTTAAGATGGGTCAAATTTTGGCCTAAGCGGCGGATTCATCGTCTGTTTCCCGCCCTTTCGCCCGTTAGATTCCCTGGGTTTTTGTTTATTTTATTGAAGGAGAAACGACGATGAAAAAAGGCGTTCTTGCTTTTGCAGTGGCGATTTTTACGACGGCCCTGATCGGGTGCGGAACCGCGGGAAAAGACTTCAACATGTCCATGGCCAATAAAATCCAGGTTCAACAAACCACGCAAGGCGAAATTGAATCCATGCTCGGCCAGCCCTTCAAAAAGGGAATTCAAAACGGCCGCCCCATTTGGGTTTACGAGTTCAACTATTACCATACCCTGGGCGACGACACCTCCAAGGATCTGGTTGTCATCTTCAACGACGACGGCAAAGTCCGCTCCTATCAGGCGATGTCCAATCGGTCGATCTCCGAATAACAAACGCGCGTCTTATTCTACTATCTAAATAAATGTTTGGATTTGGCCGCGAGCAGACGAACGTTCTGCACCTGGCCTGGGTCGCCTGCTTCCTGACCTTCGTGGCCTGGTTCAACATGTCCCCGTTCAATACCACGTTGGAGGCGGTCGTTGGACTCAGCAAAGAGCAAATCGATATTTTGATGATTTGCAACGTCGCCCTCACCATCCCCGCCCGCCTGGTCGTCGGAACCTGCGTCGACCGCTTCGGCCCCAAAATTGTTTTCATCATCATCCTGATATACACCTTTGTGGTTTGTTTGCTGTTCGCCTTGTCCCGGACCTTTGAGGAACTCCTCGTCTCGCGCCTGTTGATGGGCGTGACCGGAGCCGGGTACGTGGTGGGAATTAAAATGATCGCCGAATCCTTCCCGCCAAAAAAAATGGGAACGGCGCAGGGACTCTACGCGGGCTGGGGCAATTTCGGCGTCGCCGCCGCAGGCTTTGGACTCGTCCCCGTGGCCGCGCTCTTTCAACTGGAAACGGGTTGGCGGTTGGCGGCAATTCTGTCCGGCGCATTGTGCCTTATCTGGGCGGGGGTTGTTTTCAAATACGCCCCGCAGGATCTGCCGCCAACAAATTCCATTCCCGCGCGTTTTGGCAATCCGCTGGAAGTCACCTCCAAACTCGATCTGGCGCTCAAAATTTTTCTGTTCGTTCCGCTTTACGGCGCCGTCATGGCGCTCGTCTGGAAATTGTCCGAACCTCCCATGGACCTCTTAAGCCCGGTCGTTTCGCGGGGTTTACTGGCGCTGATTTTTGGAGTACTTTTGTACAACGTTGTAAAAAGTTTGCGTTTCAACCTGCTTCGTCTGGCGCAAAGCATTCCTCACGAGGAGCATTATGAGTTCCGGCAAGTCGTCGTGCTCAGCCTAGCCTATTCGCTGACGTTCGGTTCCCTTCTTGCCGTGGTTTCCATGTATCCGGAATTTTTGCAAACCACTTACGGTCTGTCCATCGCCACGGCGGGAATGTTCGCGTCCAGCTTCGCCTTCTTCAACCTGTTCAGCCGGGCTGGCGGCGGTTGGTTGGCGGACGTCTTCGGGGGCAAACGCGTGTTGTCCGTTTTGGTCGCGGGAGCGGCAGTGGGCTTCTGGCTGATGGGAGAGATCGATCCGCAATTCCCTCTCGCCGGAGCTTTGGTTTTATCGGCGGTCTGTTCCCTGTTCATTCAAGCCGGCAACGGGGCCTGCTTTTCCATGGTCCCTTTAATACGCAAGGACATCTCCGGACGCGTCGCGGGCATGGTCGGGTCCTACGGCAACGTCGGGGCGGTTTATTTCCTCGTCGTTTTCAGCTTAGTTTCCGCGTCCACTTTTTTTAAAATCATTTCCGGATTCGCCGTCCTGGTATTGGTTTGCCTGTATTTTTTACCGTCGAATAAAGAACTGCACGTTTCGTTTAATAATTTATGAAACATTCCAGAAACCACAGATGAACGCCGATTAGAATAATTGCTCTCCCTTGAGGAGAGCGCTGGGTGAGGGGGGGCTTCGACAAGCTCAGCCTGACAATTTGTTTCCATTTCAAAACACTGGCTCCGGCGCCTCGCCGGGAAAGAATTATTATGGGATTTCAATGCGGCATGGTGGGACTGCCCCAGGCGGGCAAGACGACAATTTTTAACGCGCTCACCCAGGCGGGCGCGGAAGTCGGCGGCTATTCCGCCTCCAACAAGGCCAACCTCGGCGTCGCCCCGGTGCCGGACTGGCGCCTCGACAAAATTTGCGAACTCATCCCCGCCGATAATAAAGTCGCCACCACCTTGAACTTCGTCGACGTCGCCGGACTCGCCAAAGGCTCGTCCAAAGGCGAAGGACTCGGCAACAAGTTCCTCGGCCACATCCGCGAAGTCGACGCCTTGGCCCACATCGTCCGTTGCTTCGACGGCGCCCCGGACCCCGTCTCGGATATCGAATCGGTCAACACCGAACTCATGCTGGCCGATCTGGAAATCCTGGAAAAGCGCCAGCTAAAAACCAGAAAGGTTGCGAAGTCCGGCGACAAGGAAGCCCAGACCCAAATGGAAATCGTCAACCGTCTGATCAAGGCGCTGGAAGACAACGTTCCGCTCCGAAGCCTGACGTTTGACAATCCCGCCGACAAGGCCTTTGTACAGTCGCTGGCGCTGGTCAGCATGAAACCCGTGTTTTATATCTGCAACGTCGCCGAACCCGCGGACGCAGAATCCGATTACGTCAAAGCCGCGGAGGAGTACGGCAAGAAAGAGGGCGCGCCCGTGCTGGCGTTGGCGGGGAGTTTGGAAAACGAAATTCTGGAGATCACCGACGCGGAAGAACGCGCCGAGTTTATGGAGGAGATGGGACTGAAGGATACCGGACTGAACCGCGTAGTGGAGGCGGGGTACCAGTTACTGGACCTGGCGACGTTTTTCACCGCCGGGGGGAAGGAGAACCGGGCCTGGACCGTTGAAGCCAATACCAAGGCGCCGAGAGCGGCGGGCAAGATTCATTCCGACATCGAGAAAGGATTCATCCGCGCCGAGGTGTACCATTTCGACGATCTGGTGAAACACAAGACCGAGCAAGCGATCAAAACCGCCGGACTCCTCCGCCTCGAGGGCAAGGACTACGTCGTCAAAGACGGCGATATCTTGCATTTTAGATTTAATGTTTGATGGCGCTAAATAAAAACCCATGCCAACCGTGGACTTTTTTAAATGGAGGTTTTTCTATTTAGGCAGGTGGGATGGTTCCGGCGCTTCGTGGTCTGGGCGCTACGAGTACGGTGTTCAAATGCCGGTTCATTTCGTCGGGAGAGACCACCAGGCAGGGCCGACCTTTTCATGACTCCTATCCAATCAATTGGGTATAAAAATTTTCATCTAAAAAGCGTTTCTATAATGTCTTCTATCTGGATGAACGTAGCGTCCCCCCACAGGCTCCCTATGCCAATAAGAATACATTATGAGATAACGATCTAAATTATTAGCGCAATTTTCGCAACAGGGTTTTGAAACTCCAATTATATCCTGGTCAAATCGCCAGCCCTTTGCCATAAAATAGCTCAATAATTGCATTTCAGCATGGAAGTTACGATCCTCATTGCCTCCCGGATTATAAATAAACCTGACTTGGTCGGCATATCCCGCGCCGCGTATGGCGTCAATAGCTCTTTGCAAGGTAGTGCCAACGTCTTCCACATCGTCATTACGTAAACTGTTTGTTGCGACATAAAGTGTCCCTTGATGAAAAACGACGGCCACCGTCCTTTGAGAAATAAAGAATTGTTCCCGGTGGTTTCCGGGATATTGGCCTGAGTGTGCAATGGCAAGAATAAAACGGGCAATTTCATCAATATAATATAGACCTCTGGCAAAATTCCCAGCCTGTGTCCGTGCAGATTGTCCCCTATCTACCCGTTGCGAATAAACTACATTTCGATTGTTGGGACTACGATCATCCGGCAAACCCATCGTTGAATCGACAAGAACCCCATTTGGCATAAGCCCCCCCTGGTTTTGATAATTATCGAAATACAGGATTTGCCGCTTTTTTCCAATGCAAACGCAGCCACTCCAATTTCGCCATACCATGGGCATACTAACACATTTATCGGTAAATCATAATATTTTTTTCAAAAAAAACAATGGGTTAGGGAGGGCGCTGTTTTCCAAGGGATGTCATATCGGAAAGCTGGGCGGACATATACGAAGGTTTCCACTTTTCCTATCCTGTTTTATCCCTCTAACCAAACAACTCGGAATGGCTCCCCGTACGAACGTATTCGATGACCTTTTCATCCTCGTCCACGCGATAGATTAAAAGCTAATCGGATTCCAAATGGCATTCCCGGCAACCGTTCCAGTTGCCCGAAAGATCATAGTCCCGGTTCTTTTTGGGTAGGGGCGTCCCGGCGGTGAGCTTTGCGTCGACGTCCTTAAAAAGTTGCATGTCCTTGCTTTGCTTTTTACAACGCCGGATATCGCGCCGGAACTTGGAGGAAAGCCGTATCGCGTACATTAGATTCCAAGGTCTTTGTACATTTCCTTGGAATTCTTATAGCGCTTGCCTCCGCCTTTGGCGAGTTCTTCCATGGCTTCGAGGGTTTCGGCGTTTGGGATTTTGACGTCGAAGGGGAGACCGTTATGCAAAGCCACCTGACGTAGAAACATATTGAACGCCTGCGCCGGTTTGACGCCGAGCTTGGAAAAAATCGCGTAGGCTTTTTTCTTGGCGGCGACGTCGAGTCGCAAATTTGTGGGTTCCGTGGGCATTAAAAAACCTCCTTGTGGTAACAATTGTAACCTATATGCCGTCGCTGTGCCAACCTGTTTCTGAAGGCGGTTCAATAAATTCGGAAGGGCGCCGGTTTGAATGCGGACCTACGAAAACATTTCGACGAGCGTTGCTTTAACGGACTTCGCGGCGGCGGGTCCGGCTTTGCCGAGTTTTTTGACCAGGCGTCTTTTGTCCGCCGCCCTCCGCAGAGGAGCGCTGAATAGAAGATTCGAACTTGTAACTATCGGAAGCGTCCGGAAAAGTTTGAGGACAAAAGAAAGCGACGGCTAATTTCCTCCACCTGTAAGGTGGCGGCGAGGAGTGGCGCCGAGGGCCGGACTCGAACCGGTACGGGGTTACCCACGAGGGATTTTAAGTCTTTTTAATATAACGATAACTAATTGATAAATAATAATTAAAAAATTATTTTTCTGTGTATGTGTAAGAAACTGTGTAAATTTTTCCGTTTTTATGCATGATTTCATCTATGAATGGCAAACCTAAGGAAAATAGCTTCAGGTTCATTATTCACTGGCGTTAAATATCGAATAATGATTATTTGTGCAAATGAAAATGCTATTTCGTGAAGGCCTGGCAAGCCTATCTTGAAGGCCGGTTTCAGCAATAAAAACAATGCCCTTTCTAGTTTCAAATTGCTTTTTTCATTCCAGCTAAATGACTTAATCTAGAACTTCCAAAATTGACCTGCCTCCGAGACGCTGGTCTGGTTGGTATGTTGAGATTTTCGATTATTAATTGTATTTTTTTGGGGGGGGGTAATTCTAACGGAAAGCAGGGTCGCTAGTTAAGCTAACTTCTGGAGGGTCACGGCGCCGTAGCCGGTTTCGTCCATGATAGAGTTGCCTTCGCGCAGGACGTTTTCCGACCATTCTAAAAAGGCGCCGATAAATTTTTTACCGTCGACGTCGGTCTGGATGTTGTTGGCCACCACTTCATGACCGGCCTCCATGCGGATGACGTTGCGGGCGAGCAGGCACAAAACGGCGTCCCGCGTTGATTCGTCGTCAATATGTTCCAGCATTTTGATATCCAGCTGGGTCACGTGCATGAATGAATATTGCGCGTGGAACACGGCGGTTATTGGACGGGAACGGTCCTTGCGGATCGGGCTTTCATAAAGGTCGTCCAGAGGATTGACGATCAGGCGGGCCGCAGTTTCCACGGAAATCCCCATGGCCCGAAGTTTTTGATGGGCCATTTCATGGACCATGGCCTGGGCGAGGCCGATGGGATCGTTGACGGTGGCGCACAGGGTTCCGAACAGGTGTTCGTTGGAGTTGCTGGAGGATCCGACGGATACGTCCTGATGCCTGGGGTCCATCGTCGTGTCGATGAAAGGATGGACCGTGTCGATCAGGCGCTTGAATTGTTCGTAAATCTCAGGCCAGCATTTGACATAGTCCGCGGCTTTTGGAATGTTGGGGTGGTCTGGAGGCGCGTTGACAAAATTGGGCGGTCCCATGACGTCCTGGTCGACATACCCGACGGCAACTTGTCCGTCGAATACCGTCGGCGCGTTTCCCACCGGACGCCGGACGTATAATTCGCTTCGTAGCGGCGAAGTCTGGGTCTCGGCCAGTCGCAAAATAGTTTTCGTATCGTATTGGTCGGCTTGGGGAACCGCCATTCTCTCCCATTCGATCATTGTAGGAATCCTTCCCTTAAATTTTTCCGGCCATATTGTAGGGATAACCCAGCCCGCGCGCGCTTTCTTCAGGGCTGGCGGACCCCGCGTATTGCACGACAATTTTTCCCGCGGTAGCGTCTGCGCGGCTCGAGATTTTTGCGATAGGGATTTTGATTTCGGCAATGCCGTGATTCGCCGACCATTCCAAAGGCCAGGAAAGAATTTCGCGCAACCAATCCGCGACTTCCTCAAAACCGGATTCCTTTGCAAGCTCTATGGTCCTGTCGGCGATTTGCGTCGACGCCGAACAACCGGGACTGCATGGGAAATGGAAGACGGCCTGGATTCCGATCGCTTTTAAAAAAATATTCAGGCCTGGATCGCCTCTCCACTCCAAGGGATTTTTAAAGTCGCCCTCCCCTTGTTCCGGGATCAGCCAGACGGGTTCTTTCAGGTTTTGAGGCAGGGCCTTTTGCAAATAAAAGTCGCGGCAACATTCGGGAATCCCCAGCATGGAACCGATTTTTTCATGGTCGCCCATCCGCCGCAGTTCAATAGTTTTCTTCAGGTCGTCGGATTTGCCGACGACCACTTTTTGATATTTCCCAGACGCCGTGCTGGAGTTTCCATTGCCGTTGATGGAGTCGTAAAAGAATCCTTTTCCCCAAGGTTCCACGCTCAAACCTTTTTGAGAGGCAAGGCGGAGGTATTCAAATACCCTGCTTGGCGAAACCTGGCGGACGGCACAGTCGGCCATTCCGTCGGCGACGAAATAGATTCCCGATTGCAGGCTCCACTCGTTAATTTTTTTGAAACGCGGTTCCCAAATTTCCCTCGAGGAATCCGCCGTCCAGGCCAGACGCGCGAAATGCGGCAGGCGAAAATCATTCGGTTGCGCGGGTTGCGCGGAAAACTTGTCGTCGTTCCCCGGCGCAACGGTGGCGGAGGTCGACCGGAAATCGTTTTCAACCGGCGCCCAGGATAGGTTTGAAAGGGAAATGTTGCGTCCCGCACTCCAGGCTTGCAGGAGTTGCGCCTCCATTCTTTTGCGAACCGGGTGGATGCTCAGCGGCCATTCACCCCTTTGCACCAGGTTTCTTTCCAACTGGGAAAAGAGGGTTTTCCAAATCTCGCAATGTTCGGTGCGGTTTCTCCAGTCGCCGTCGATCGCGGTTCCGGGGCACTGGCCCTTGCAGGCCATGAAAAACCGGCACCCCTGACATCCCCCATCTTCCTGGGGCGTGTGGTACAGCGCGAGATAGCGCTCGAATCCCGACTCGTCCGCTTTGGTGAAATCGATACCGTCCTTGTTGGTGCGTCCGCAGTTGCTGCTTTGACCGTTGCCCTCCACGCCGCGCACGGCTTCGGTGGCGTACGGGTCGCAGGCGTGCCAGACGCAGGAGGTTCCTTGATCTTTGGCGACCAGCAGTGATTCCATTTCCCGGATCACGTCGAACTGGATATTTTTCAATTCATTTTGGAATTCTGCAAAGTACAAAATAGCCTCTACGTTTTCGCGGTCGGACAGGGCGTAGTTTTTTCGAATGTACTCGTTTTCCGATTCCAACAGATGCAGGCGCAGGGAGCGGACGCCCAGGGCGTCCAATTTTTTTATCCAGGCCTTCATAGCGGGGAGTTTTTCCGGAACGGCGTTGAGGCGGTGCAGGGTTGCGATGAGTCCCGGCGGATTCCATTCGAGGCAAACCCTTTCGATGGCCGCTTCCACTTTCGCGGTGGCGTCGCGGGTTTTTTGTTCGTTGGCGATCCAGCGCAGATCGTTCAATTCTCCCGGTCCGTCGATGGAAATTCCGACGTCGACGTTGTACTGCTTGAACAGGCGGATGTGCTCGTCGTTGATCAGTGCGCCGTTGGTCTGGATACTGTTCTTGCCGTATTTTTCCAACCCCCAGCGAAGCAACTCTTCAAGATCATTTGAGGGGATCAGCAAAGGTTCGCCGCCGAACAGGGTGAAGGGACCGCCCTCCCGTTCCACGGCGGCCTTCATTTTTTCCAGGTCGTAGCTTTGGCGCAGGTTGCCCGCTTCCCGCTGGGGGTTCTGGTAGCAGTAGTGGCATTCCAGGTTGCAGGCCACGCCCATGGGGCGAAGTTCGACGGTCATTTTTGTTTGTCCCTTTGCGCGCAGGTTTTGGGTTTCATAAAATCATTAAACATCTAAATGAACCTTTTCATCTATATGAGTGGATGAGTCGGCATGAGGAACCACTTTGGTATCGCCATGAGGTTTCGCCGAGGTATCCATATGGTTAATGCTTTTATCAACATGGGGCGTGTGGCTGTCTCCATGAGAATGTTTAGGCCAAGTGTCCCAATGGGTGTCGAGATGTTTGCGCGTGTCAAAATGGTGAGGAACGTCCCCATGAAGTTTTGCCGGATAGTCGACATGCGGGGTGGTGGGAGTATCGACATGCTTTTTTGGAGTGTCGGTGTGGCTCAGCGTTACGTCGCCGTGCTGGCCGGGAAAAGCTTTCTTGATAGCTTTTTGGATCTCGTCTTTTGAATATTTTTTCAAATCACGGAGGACTTTTGCCGCCTGGTCGCCGTTAAAACCCGCGCCATCCAAGGCCTCGGCGATATCGTCGGCGCCGTAGCCTAAAGTATTTTGGACGTCCTCGCCTATTTGCTGATCGTTGAGGCCCAGCGTGTCGTGAAGGATCTTGCCAATCGCCTTCGCCGTGTTTTTAATTCCCTGGATGATTTTCTTTTTCAGGAGATCCAACCAATGCTTGGGATCATGGAGATACGCCGCGATGGCTTTTTTAACATAAGGCTCCAAAACGCCAGGAAATGAGGCGAATGGGCGGTCGCTAACATCCATACCTGAATCTATAAGGGCCGTCAGTTTGACCCCTTCCCAATCAAAAGTTGCGGAGTTAATCCTTCCGTTGGGCGCCTTCCCGGGGCCTTTCTTGGTAATCGTTATCGAACAAGATACATGGACGTTTACGCTCACGCTACCCAACGCGCCAAAGTTCATGGTTTTATCAATCCCGGCGACGACGGACCCGCTGGCGGTCATTTGCTGATCGTTCTTTACGGTCAACGCCATATCAAACGTCGTCGCCGTCGCCAGGTTTCCGGAGAATATAAAAGTCAATCCGTCCAGCGTAACTTGGATCGCCGTTCGGCTAAGAGTCGCGCCGAGGAAATTTACCTGCGCGTCCAGGATCATGTAAGGCGCTGGAATGGGCTTGGGATACGCCTTATTGGAATACGGCTTATACGTGGACATGGAGAACTTGGGGCCAATGTCTTTCCTTTCTGCGGAGGAAATGGTCAGGAAATTTTCGCTGTAAATTTGGAGGGGCTTCTTCATATACGCCTCGGCGGAAACCCCGACATTGGGTTCCACTTCCGCCTTAACGGTCACCGACCAGGAAAGAATTTTTAATTTTCCATCGACTTTCATTCCCTGAGGAAAATTAAGCAAGGCAATCTGTGTTGTCTGTGGCACACAATAAATTTGAGGTTCTGTGGAGACAACAATAGATTCGCCGTCCAGTTTCAACTGGTAATGAATCTTATTTAAAAGATCGTTAAGATACCAAAGGGAGTTTTCTTTGTTGACGGTGATGGTTGTGGTTTGTGGATTGGCGTTCAGGTTGATCTTGCCGTATTTGCTGAAGACGGGGACGATAGCGGCGACGTCGCGTTTGTCCAGATCCGCGGCGACGGCGGCGGCGGATTTGGGAATTGGGAAACAACCGGTCCCCTCCAGCTTGATGGTTGAGAGTATCTTTTTAAAAGCGGCGGGGACGGGCGTTTTTAAAACTCCCGCCAATTCACCAACGACGTCGCCCAGGCTCAGGTTGCTGACGGCGCCGATGAAAACGCTTTGCGCGGGATTGGCGGAGTCGGCAAAGACTGCGATGGAACTGTCGAAAGTATCCACGTCGATTTGCGCGGCAAAGCCCAGGCTGGGAACGCCCTCCCAATCCACGCCGATTTCCAGAGCCAGGTTTCTCAACTTGATAATCCAGAACTGAAGCGACTTGCTTTTACCGTCGTGGTTGACGGATTGCAGTTCGCCGGCTAAAAAAACGCCGTTCGGCACAAAGCTCATCACCAGATCGAACTCGCAGGTGGACTTTTGTATGGGAAGCGTCAAACTGCCGATCACGGAAAAAACGGGTTCCTCTCCTATGATCGCTAACTGCAAAGTCCCCTGGACGTCAATATCCTTATATTTCCCTGAAATGGTCGCGGTGAGTTTGGAATCGACGGGCGGATTGGTTCCCACCGAAAGCGCGACTTGCAGGTTTTTTGGAAGCGACAAAAACCCGCGAAGCAATTTGGTCGCCTTGGCCAGGTCCATGTCGATATTGGCGTAGACGTTGAAGCCTTTTTGCGGCCCGTTCAACTCCGGAGGCAACTGAATTTTTTTCGTTTTGATATTGGGATTGTTGAATTGCGCCAGGTTCAGAAAATTCAGGTTTGTGGGGACGATGGAGCCGACCACCATCACCATATTGTTCAGGGTCAATACTTTTTCAAACGCTTCCAACTCGGCCAATCCGGGAACCTTGTCCAGCGTTCCCTCGGGGATTTCCATGGCCAGCGCGAAGCCCCACTGTCCGGCAATTTTCGCAATTTCAAAACCCAGGCTCCCAAAACCTTTCATCTGGGTTCCCAGCATGAAGTCGTAAGCCGCGCCCTGTTTTTCGATCAAGATGGAAGACTTTTCAAAGGTCAGATCAAACTTCCGGGGAAATGGAATGGAATCGAGGCTCAGTTTGGCTATCAATTGAGAAAGCTTGACGGATTTGATATCGGCGCGGAGGGAGACGTCTCCTGGCGTCGCGTAATTGACTTGAAAAACGATTCCGTCAATAAACTCAATGTAACCAGAGAAGTTTCCCTCAAACTTTTTTCCTTCGGCAGAGGCGTTTAAGATATTGAGCGCGAGATCCTTGACGGTGAGTTTTACCGAACCCAGTTCAAATTCCCAG
>JAJDBD010000068.1 GCA_029261575.1 Nitrospinaceae bacterium
TAGCGTTGCCAGTTGAGGCGGAGTAAATCCATCATGCGCGCGGCGGCGCTTTGGGCGTCCAGGCTTCCGGCCTGGGGATCCGGGGGGGTGGGATCGAACAGCGTCCAGCCCTGACCGGGGATGAAGGCTTCCACCCAGGAGTGGGCGTGGGCTTGCCGGACGATCATGTAGTCGCCCATTTCGTTCCATTCGGTTCCCATAAAGCCGTTGACGATGCGCGCGGGCGTTCCGCCGAGGCGCAGGAGGATCGTCATCGCGGAGGCGAAGTATTCGCAGTGGCCCTTTTTTTGAACGAACAAAAATTCGTCCAGTCCCGTGGCGTTTGTATCGTGCACCATTTCCAACGAGTAGCCGAAACCGTCGGCGAGAAATTCCAGGATATTGACGGTCTTGGCCAGGGGAGATTTTGCGTTGTAGGTCAATTCGTCCGCCAGAGAAATGATTTGGGAACTCAGTTCCGGAACTTGCAGAAAGCGTTCCAGGAATTCCGGCGGCTCGCCGCCCGGACCCACGATGTCATAACTGATTTTTGGATGGCCCGTTTCCGAAGTGAGGAGCAGTTTTCTGGGGCCGTAATGATTGTCCGGCAGGCGCAGGCTGAAACTCTGGTCGACGTCCAACCGGCTGAAATTGCCGTCCAGGTAAATGGGAATGCCGTTGGTGAACACAAAATCAGAGTCGAAGGTCTCCATGAAAATTTCCTGGTCGACGACGTCGACGGGGGGATCGACCATGAAAAGGTTGAGTCCCACGCCGGGCCGGTTACGCAGGCGCAATTTGGAGTCTACGGTGGCGGTCCAGGTTTTGCCGTTGTAGTGGTCGAGGGCCACTCCCCGCCAGTAAATGGGAACGGGCGGGCGGTATTCCTTGTCGTTTTTTTTGAACTGGACGCGCATGACCACTTCCTGGTTTTGCAGGATTTTGCCGACGTCGCCCAGGGTCACGGAATTGGAAAATCCCGATATCGGGTTGGCCTTGGAGTTCAGCGACAGGAACCCCAAACCCATGCGCGGAAAGGCGACAAATATCACGGCGGTCAATATCAGGCTGGCCGCGACCATGGCCGTGGATAAGGCAAACAGGGAGGCGCCGGGGCTTTCGTTTTCTCCTGCGCTTTTGAAACGCGACGGGGGCGAAAGACTGCCCACCCGTTCCGCGGTCATGTTGTAAAATATCAGGCACCAGGAAAGCGTCAGGTAAAAGGCGATGAACAGGCCGCCGAAAGTCAGGCTTTGAATGTAGACGGCGCCGATCAGCAGGCACACGATGGAGACCAGGTATCCGTAAAGATAGTCGTTCAACTCGGTTTTGAAAGCGAGCCGGGAGAACATGAGGAGGATCAAAAACGCGGTGATGGCTTCGAGGATGGGCAGGTTGAAGGAGAGGTAGAAGACGGGGATTCCCAGCAAGGCCCAGTTGAGCAGGGAGATTTTCCCCGGCGGCAGAACAGGCAGGATTTTTATGGATTCCAGATAAAACAGCAAGGCCAGAATGGCCGTCGCTAACAGGTTGACGGGCAGGGGCAGTATCTCGCTGAGCGCGAGGGACGCCAGCGCCAGGCCGGAGAGCAGATAGTTGGAAACGACGAACCAGGTTCGCAAGCGAATCCCAACTCCTCTGGGGCGACTGTATTTTGTTTTGATCGAGGCTGGGGCGCCTGGCAGATTCATAGGATAGGGGAATTCATTTTTTTCCCAAAAAGCCGTTGCGGATATATAAAATGGTCAAGGCATATTATATTGTATGGGATGGTTCCAGGCTTTTCATCCCATTTCGCACAGGCGCACATTTTAGACGTCAGAGCGCGGGAAAGGTTGACAATGCCCGGAGCCTTTTTTAGAATCGTGGTTCTGCGCGCCGGTTATTCAATCCATAAAATCGCCATTCGGGAGGACTCATGCGTAAATGCATTCAATTAGCGGCCCTGTTTATTTTCTCGTTCCTGACCGTTCCGTACGCCGCGTTTGCGGAAGAGATTGCCGTCGTCGAAACCAGTCTGGGGACGATTGAGTTAAAATTTCTTTCCGATAAAGCGCCGGGGCATGTCGCAAATTTCAAAAAACTCTCCACAGAGGGTTTTTATAACGGCACAACTTTTCACCGCGTCATCCCCGGATTCATGATCCAGGGCGGAGACCCCAACTCCAAAGACGACGACCGGAGAAACGACGGGACGGGCGGGCCGGGTTATTCTATCGACGCCGAGTTCAACGACACGAAGCACGTACGCGGAATTGTTTCCATGGCGCGGTCGCGGGACCCCAACAGCGCGGGGGCTCAGTTTTTTATTTGCGTGGCGGACGCAACCTTTCTCGACGGCCAGTACACGGCTTTTGGACAGGTGGTCTCGGGAATGGACGTCGCGGATAAAATCGTTGCCGTCGAGCGCGATGCGCGAGACAACCCGCTGGAAAAGGTGGTCATGAAATCCGTTAAAATTGTGAATAAATAATTTTAGGGCGCCTATAAAAATTAATCATGGCCGTGAGCGGCCCTTAATAAGGGGCGCGAGTTGCAAAAGCTAAAATATCCAATTATTTGAGATCCCCTTTACTCTCCTCGATTGAGGAAGAGCGTTCTTTTACATTATTTTTTGGAGAAACAAATGGCTGAAGAAATCGCCGTAATCGAAACCAAGTTCGGCAATATAGAAATCCAGTTTTACGAGGATAAGGCTCCGGGGCACGTGACAAACTTCAAGGACCTGGCCCGCAAGGAGTTTTACGACGGGACCACTTTTCACCGCGTCATTCCCGGATTCATGATCCAGGGGGGCGATCCCAATTCCAAAGACGGCGATCGGTCCCTGCATGGAACCGGCGGACCGGGCCACACGATCAAGGCGGAGTTCAACGACAAACCGCACAAGCGCGGCGTGGTCTCCATGGCTCGGTCGCAGGACCCGGACAGCGCGGGATCGCAATTTTTTATTTGCGTGGCGGACTCCGCGTTTCTGGACGGTCAGTACACGGCGTTTGGAGAGGCAACGTCCGGTATGGACGCGGTTGATCAAATTGTAGCTTCGGACCGCGACTCCAGGGACAACCCGTTGGAGCCGATTTCGATGAAAGTTTTAATTAAAGAAAAATGAGGCGGTCGCGAGGACTTCTTGCGCCCGAAAATTTATGGAAGAAGAATTTACAGTCAATATTTTAGAAATAATGGGAAACTCCGTGCCTTCGGGAAGGGTCTCCGAAAACGGAGAGCCTGCCGGCGATACGGTTCGCAAACTGATCGAGGATAACTGGGACGCTTACGAAAAAGTAGTCGTGTTGTTCGAGGGGGTCGCCAAAATGACCCGGCCCTTCATGGACGAGGCATTCGCCAGGATTCTGGAAAATCGCAACCTGGAAGAGTTCAATAATAAAATATACTTCCCGGACGCCCCCGATTTGATTGTGAGGGACCTGAACGCGGCGTTCAAACTGAGATTGAAGATTATTCAGTCGAAAAGGGATCGCGAACTGGGAATTTAACCGGCGTACCGCCGCCGGGCAAGCGCCCAGTGGCAGGGTTTGATTTGCAAATTCAATGTAGCTTGTGGCGCTCACCGTGTAAGCGGCGCCTACTGCCCCTGCGGCGAGCAGTTATTTTTTGAGATCGATTTTTTCCACGACGTCGATCAGGGTATTTGCCAGAGCTTCCGCGGAGGCCGCGTTTTTGGCGGTGATGACGTTGCCGTCGACCACCAGATCGTCCTCAGATAAAATTGCGTTAGTCGGCTCCAGCAGGGCCAGTCCTTTCTTGTCCTCCGGATCGTAAGCCACTTCCACGGTTTCCAGGACGCCGGCCTTGGCCAAGGTGGGAATCGCCGAGCCGATTGCGGCGACGGCGGCGCCGGCGCGAAACCGATCATTGATCAGTACTTTTAAAATTTTGTCGTCCCACAAATATTTTCTGGCTCCCTTGCCGCCAATCAAAACGATTCCCTGATAGACCGCAAGAATCTGTCTCGTGCCCTTTTGCGACGTCACGTAGCTGTCGCCCGTCACCCCTTCCATCGCGTCGACTATCAACACGTTGGGGTTGATCCGTCCGGTCCGCATCCCCACCGCTTCCTTGAATTTGCAGGAGGCGATGTTTAGATATTTTGGTTCCTCCGCCTTGAGGATATCCAGGATCGGGTCCAGCATTTCCTCGTCGTAATAGTCTTTTGGAATGACCACCAGAATGCTCTTATTTTCCAACCTTGCCATGAGGCAAACTCTCCTTCCTAGGGTCAGGACTCATTAATTCTGTCCATTCTGCGCCAGAGAATTTTTGATAGATGGCGGCGCAAGCCGGGCAGGGACTAGCAAAGCTAATCGCAAGCGGCTTGCGCTGTCCAGATACGAAAATTAGCGGCGCCCCAACG
>JAJDBD010000069.1 GCA_029261575.1 Nitrospinaceae bacterium
TCCTCCTGAGACATGGCGGTATCGCCGGTTTCACCGTTGATCTGGTCGACAAGTTTTTGAAGCGCTTCTTGTGAAGCGTAGCGATCCAAAGCCAGGTTCCCGGCGGGGCCAAAAATTTTTGGAAAACGCTCCGGTAACAAACGGCCCAAAACCAGATTGGCGTCGGTGACAGTTAGAAAGCCTTTTTTCCGGTAGCAAACGGGACCCGGATGAGCGCCCGCGGATTCGGGCCCGACGACGAACATGCCGTTTTTAAAAAACAGGCGCGACCCGCCGCCCGCCGCGACGGTGTTGATATTCAACTGCGGCGCCAGCAGGTGTACGCCCGCAGTCTCTGTTTCCTGGACCCAATCAAAATCGCCGTCGAAGCGGGATACGTCGGTCGAGGTGCCGCCCATATCAAAGCCGATTACCGGTCGCGGGTTTTCGGAATCAAAGGTTGTTTTAGCGTAGCCGACCACGCCGCCCGCCGGGCCGGACAACACCGCCCGGCTTCCCATAAAATCATCCGCCGAGGCCAGGGCGCCGTCGGACTGCATAAAATGGAGTTGGGTAGTTTCGCGCATGAACCCGGCCCGGAACCGGTCGACATACTTCTGGATCACGGGCGTCAGGTACGCGTCCAGACAACAGGTTTGACCGCGGTCGACGATTTTAATCCTCGGCATTACCTCCGACGACAGGGACACGTGACCAAAGCCGAGGTTTTTGGCGAGGTCTCGAATTTCTTTTTCATGGCGCGGAAAAACCGAGGCATGCATCAATACGACGGCCAAACTATCCACGCCTTTTAGGCGAAGCGCTTCAAGGTCGGTTTGAATCAGTCGAAAATCGAGTTCTTCGATCACTTCAATCCATTGACCGCCGACTCCTCGCTCAAAATCCTCCCGACCCTCGGAAAGCTCTTTACCCACTAGGCGAACCCGCTCGTCCACCTCCACCACTGTTTGGTATAGCGGCGGCGGTCTGGAAATTTCCAGGTCGAAAATTTTCGGGCGATCCTGCTTGCCGATTGTCAATAAATCCCCAAAACCTTTTGTAATGAGGAGGGCGCATGGACGGCCTTTTCTCTCCAGCAAGGCGTTGGTGGCAAGAGTGGTTCCCATACGAATCCATTCAATTACACTGGAATCAAAATTAGCCTTGGAAAGGGGAACGCCTGAGACGTCCTGCAGAATTCGGCGGACGCCTTCCCTGGGAGCGTCGGGATAATTGGAGGGATCCTCGGAGAGGAGTTTTAGAACTCGAAACCCGGGTAAGCCGGGAACCTCGGCATAAATGTCGGTGAAAGTTCCGCCACGATCAATGGAAAAACGGAATACGTCGGACGGAGGCACTGGAGGGACTGAGGCTAAATGAGATCCACCGTCCAACCCTCTCGCGCCATGGACATTTTCAGCGGAGATTTGGGAGCGATGATACTGAGGTATTTTTTGGTGCTTTCCAAAACTTCCGCCAGTTTGAAATCGCTGTAGGTGGGTTCGTGGTGAAAGAAAACGATATGCTTGACGTCGGCTTCCACGGCAATATCGACGCCGATGAAAGTGGAGCTGTGGCCCCAGTCTTCCTTTTCGATGCCTTCGATAAAAGTGTATTGAGAATCGAAGACCAGTATGTCGGCTCCGCGGAAAAAATCCACCGCCGGTTTCAAGGCCTCGTGTCCCAGTTGCTTGTATTCCGAGTCGGTGGCGAACACAAACGACTTGCCGGCAAAGTCCACCCGGTAGGCGAAACTTTTTCCTGGATGGTACATTTCCTTCCAGGATACCTGCGCGGCGCCAATTTTATACTGCGGATGGCCGTTCAGATCCACAAACTCAATGTCGGCGTGCATGGAATCAAAGGAGACGGGAAAATATTTAAATTCCTGTTGTCCATGGAGGCGGTCGCGCAAATCCGGAAACGGACTGCAAACCGTGAATTGATTGCCGCTGATGAACATGGGAACGAAGAACGGGATTCCCATGATGTGATCCCAATGCGTGTGCGTGATAAAAATATGCGCCTTGCCCTCGCCCTCGCCAAACTCTTGCGTCATCAAGTCGCGTCCCAACTCGCGCAAGCCGGTGCCTGCGTCGAAAATCAAATGATGGCCGTCCGCTTCCACATGAATGCAGGAGGAGTTGCCGCCGTAGCACCCTTTGACGTATTCGGGTAAGGATTGAATAAATTTTTTGCGGGCAGCGGCGTCTTTTAAATCTTCGGGTTTGGCCTGTTCGAGGACTATCGACAATTTTTCCTCAATCGCCGCCGAAGAAATGGGGGTGGGGATGGAGCCTCTGACGCCGCGGAAACTAACGCGAAAAGGTTTTTCGCTCATAAGTTTTTCTGTGGGGGGATCAACCGCTCATTATTTGATTGAAGCCGGTCCTCGTTCGGAGGACCATAATAACAAATTTTTTAAAAACTGGAAGGCTTTAACGCGCCGGGTCAAAAATCCATCAAGGTTTCCGTCGACGCCAAAGATTCCTTCACCTCGTCGACCATCAATTCAAGATCTTCTGCGGAAAATTCCCAGCCGTCCAAAACATCGTGAGGGATGGGATCAAAATAAGTATCGATTCCGCCGGCGATTCCAACGCTATTGGCAATCCGGTTGGAGATCCATACGATATTCGACGGATTGGGAGTGGAACAATCGGGTCGTTCTAAATGGTGGCTCCTGACCGCCTCCACCACGGAGCGGTCCACCGGCCACCATTTTTCAATGTACAAAGCGCCCAACTGGGAATGGGAAACCCCAAACTTTTCCATTTCGCAAAGTTCCAGGGTTTTTTCTTCCGGTTCCAGCCCCTTGATAAAATCCTGATACATTGTTGGAATCAAATAAAAAAATACGAGTATTCCGACGTCGTGCATGAGACCGGCGACATAACATTGCTCGCGGACTTTTTTGTCGTCGATCAACCGGGCGCCCAAATTCTGCGATAAAATAGCCACTGCCAGGGAATGCCGCCAAAAATCCCGCTGAACAAATCCCCGGCACTTGTAAAACATTTTGGGTAGTTCCAGGGTATAAGCCAGATCCAAAATCAGCTTGAGGCCCAGGCGCCAGACGGCCGTGGTCAGGTTTTTGGCTTGCTCTCTTCCGCCGGCAAAAAACACGCTGTTGGCCAGCCGAATCATTTTTCCCGCCAGCACCGGCTCAGTTTCAATCAGGGCCGCGATTTCGGAAAGCTCGCAATGCGGATCGTCGATTTTGGCGGACAAACTTACCAGAATATCGGATAAGGGCGGCAGGTCTCCCCTTTCCTCGATCAATTTTAAAATTTTTTCTTTAGGATCAGGATTCATTAATTATGTCCATTCTGCGCCTGCAAATTTTTAATGAACGTTTTGTTAGTGAAAACCGCGCCAAGCATAGCCTTGGCTATGTTCAAGTGGTTTGAGCGAACAGGCGTGAAAATTTACGGCGCCTTGTAGGTTGGCCGTGAAGAACAAATCCACGGCGTCAAGCAAGCTTACCGTAGCTTCCGCTATGCTTGCGCTTGCTTTCCTTGTGTCTTTGTCCTTTATGGCCAACAGAATTGTACATAATTAATGAATCCTGACCCCAGGTTCGCTCGCCATCATGGATTCCAATCCTATCCCAAGAACTCGGGACTCCACAGCTATTATCCTTTTATCTCCTTATTCGTCAAGTATTTATCATAAAAATCTCGGAGTTCGCCGCGCGCATTATCCCGCCGTCAGAATTTTGGTTGATTTGGATACAAACAGACCCTAGAATGCGATTTTATAATTGTAAATGCGGTTAGTGGAAAACCCGGCCGTATTGAATCCCCCATATTGACTAATAAAATCCTCCGGCAACACGCTGGCCTCAAAAAAATCCCCTTGAAATCCATGCCTTCCTTTGCCGCTTTTTTCAGGCAAAAAACTTTTGCCTTTCTTCTCGTCCTGTTTGTCTCCGGCTTTCTGATTTTTTGGTCGGGGTGCCGGTCGAAAGCGAGATACATTCCCTCCTCATCGTCTAAACCTGCGGCGGTCCCTGAAAAAGAATCCTCCACCCTGCCTTACGAGGTGGACGGAAAAATCTATCGTCCCATGAGTTTTGTAAAGGCCGGGTTTGTCCAAACGGGAATTGCCTCCTGGTACGGACCCAAGTTTCACGGCAAGGAGACGTCCAACAAGGAAGTCTACGATATGGACGGGGTGACGGCGGCGCATAAGACCCTGCCCTTCCAAACCCTTTTGCGGGTGGAAAATTTACAGAATGGACGCAAGATCAAATTACGGGTCAACGACCGGGGACCTTTTGTCGGCGACCGGATTCTGGACCTGAGCCGCGGGGCGGCCAAGGCTTTGGGAGTGATTGAAAACGGAACGGCTCGTGTTAAGATAACGGTCTTAGAGAATTCGGGAAACGCCAGTCAAGCCTCGGAAGCGGAAAATAACTACGCCGTTCAACTGGCCGTTTTCTCCGACATGAAAAATGCCGAACAGGCCGGACGTAAGATAAAAAGCGGCAGAGTTTCGCCCTTCGACAAAAATGGAAGACAGTATTATCGCGTTTTGGTGGGAAGTTTTTCAGATTACGAGAAAGCGATTGAAAGCAGAAACCAAATTCGAGAACAGGGCTATCCCGAGGCTTTTATTGTCAGCGGCGAATAATGCGTTGACCGCCTTGAACTCCAGGCCATTACCGATTCAGCCTGTCGCCTTATTGGCGCTGGCAACACAAAATATTATGAAAGAGGGTTTGATATGAGACTGCCCATTCTTGATAAACTCGATCGGGAGTTGATGAAATACAAAAAGGAATTGGAAGTGGATATTCCCAAGGCATTGATGGAAGCCGCCGCGCACGGCGACCTGAGCGAAAACGCCGAATATAAATCCGCCAAGGAGCGGCAGATGTTTTTGGAATCCCGCGTTTCGCAAATGCAGAAAAGAATCAGCGATATATCGTCGATCAACATAGACAGGATCCCAAAAGACCGTTCCGGCCTTGGCTCCACGCTGAACTTAAAGGATATCGACTCCGGAGAATCCAGGGTTTTCAAACTGGTGTTCCCCGAAGAGGTGAATCCCGATGAAGGGAAAATTTCTCTGGCTTCCCCCCTGGGCAAGGCGTTGCTGGGTAAGGTCGTGGGGGACCTGGCGGAACTGCCGCGGGACGGCGAGGTTAAGGAATATGAAATCGTCCGCATGACGACCATTCACGACGACGACGGGGAAGACTCAGTTTCATAAGGGGTTCTCTAATAATTCGATATTTTTCTTTAGGCAAATCGCTGGCCAGCGTGCCGCTGGACCCAGTAGACGTCGCTTATACGGTGAATGCTAAAGCGACGTTGGGTATGCAAATCAAATCCTGCTACCGGGCGCTTGCCCGGCATAAGGGCCGCTCATGGCCAAAAGCTCTTTTTAGAGACGCGCATAACCCATGTCTTCCACCAAAAACCTCATATCATTTGACGAGCTTGAATCGGGCCATCCTCTTTTTATCAACACGGACGAGCGCCCCGACTGGCCTTCGGTTTTCGGGAACGACCATCCCCTGAAACTGGAGATCGGTTTTGGCAACGGGCGTTTTTTAATAGAACTGGCCCTCCAGCGGCAGGAAAGTAATTTTATCGGGCTTGATTTTTACCATAAAGGGATTCGTAAATCCGTCACCCGACTGGGCAAATTGATGATAAACAACGCCCGGATTTGCTATGGGGACGCCCGCGAGAAGGTCCCCATTTTATTTCAGGCCGGCGAGTTGAGCGAAATTTTTATCAATTTCCCTGATCCCTGGCCGAAAAAGCGCCATATTAAAAGGCGGTTGATCAAACCCGACTTCGTCCGCTTGCTGGCGACGCTTTTGGAATCCGGAGGAAGCCTCCATCTCGCCACGGACTGCGAACCCTACGCCCGTGAAATGATCGTCTACTTGGAAGAGGAACCGCTGTTGAAAAACAAATCGGGAGAGACTCAGTTTTTTCACGAAAGAGACGACGTCCCCAAAACCAAATACGAAAATTATTTCATCCGCAACGGCCACACGATTTACTACACAAGCTTCACCAAAAAATAAGGTTTACAATTTTCATTCAAACCGGGAAAATAAAGAAACGGCGCCCCTTATTAACCGGGGCTGGAGGCGCATTTTGACCAAGGCAAGAGTTCTCATCGTAGACGACGAAAAAAACATCGTCGCCTCGTTACAGGATATTCTCTCGGACGAAGGCTACGAAGTCGGGTCTTCCATGGACGGCCTGGACGCTTTGGAAAAAATCCAGACCGATCCGCCGGATTTGGTTTTGCTGGATATCTGGATTCCGGGAATGGACGGAATCGAGGTTTTGAAAACCATCAAAACCTATTATCCCGAAATGGCGGTCTTGATCATGTCCGGTCACGGAACCATTGAAACGGCGGTGAAAGCCACCAAACTGGGCGCCTACAACTTCATCGAAAAACCGTTTTCCCTGGAGCAGGTCACCAAAAGCATCGCTGCGGCCTTGCGCGACCGGAAAAACGAGGCGCACGAAAAATCCTGGAACAGCGAGATCCCCTTTTGTTTCGATCGAATGGTCGAAATCAAAAAATCCATCAAGGCGGCGGCACGTCACAATAAACCGATATTGATTCTGGGAGAGTCCGGCGTCGGCAAGGAATTGATCGCCCAGTCCATCCACCGCCAAAGCAAAATACGCGAACTCCCGCTGATCAAATTAAACTGCGCCGTGCGGCCCATGCCCAGCATTCAGGCTCAATTATTCAAATCCTCGGCCAAGGGCTTGCGCTCTGAAAGCAAAAAGGAACTGGGAGCGCCGGACCGGAAAATCATCTATCTGACGAATATAGAAACCCTGGGCAAAAGCCTGCAGGAAAAACTCGCCGAGGCCTTAAAAGCTCTGGAGGAAAATCCCAAGGACAATGAAACGGGATTTCTCCCGGCCCGGCTGATCGCTGCAAGTTCGGCGAACCTTGCGGAACTGGCCGCCAAAGGAGATTTCCATCCGGGACTGTACGAAATCTTAGAGCAAGAATCGCTGGCCATTCCCCCTCTGCGGGAATATTCAAACCGTATTCCCAATCTTATCCAAACCTATTTCCAGGAATTTCTGGAAGGCGACGGGTCCGACGCTCCACAATTTGACTCCGAGGCTTTGGAGGCCCTTGGCGCTTATTCCTGGCCCGGCAACATTAAAGAGTTGCGCGGTCTTTTGGAACAAATGATGATTCCGGGAACCAACCGGCATACGATCATGTTGAACGATTTGCCGACAAAATTCCGGATCGCCTGCGAAGAAGCCCCGGGTGTCCCGGGCGCCATCTCTTCCAACGACGGCGAATCGCAAAGCCTTTCCACAAAAGAAACCTCGCCTCCCCTCCGGCAACGGACGTTAAAAAGAAGCGTGGTGCTTTGCGGGAGCGGATTGCATTCCGGCATCAAGACCGGTTTGATCCTGCAACCTCTGCCGCCCGGGAGCGGAATTATCTTTGGCGATATTTCCAGCGGCCACACCATTCCCGCCCGTTTGGAGAACGTGCAATCGACCGATTACTCCACCTGTCTGGGGAAGGGTCCCTCCTCCGTCGCCACCATCGAGCACATCATGGCGGTTCTTCATATGTACAGGATCACCAATCTCCTGATAAAAATAGGAGACGAGGCTCCGGTCATGGACGGTTCGGCCAAGGATTTTTGCCAGCTCATCGAGGACGGCGAATTCGAAATTCAGGACGAGGAGCAAGAGGAACTGGTCATTCGGGAAAAATACAGTTTTGGGTCCATGGAAAACGGCGGCGCCCATATATCCATCGAGCCTGCGGATAATTTCATCGTCGAGTACCACATGGAATATCCCGAACCCATTGGAATTTGCGATTACACCTACGAGTTTTCCGGATCGGAAAGTTTTAAAGCGGCAATCGCCCCGGCGCGCACATTTGGATTCATGCACGAGGTGGCGCAATTGAACTCCATGGGATTCGGCGCCGGCGGCAAGCTGGACAATTTCATCCTGCTTGGAGACGGAAAGGTTTTGAACACCGAGCTTCGTTATGACAACGAATTTGTCCGCCACAAAATCCTGGACATTATCGGCGACCTTTACCTGTTGGGAAAACCCATACGCGGACTCGTTCGCGCCCATAAATCCGGGCACACGCAAAACATCGGGCTTCTCAAAAATATCCTGACCAGCTTATCCTGAACTTGATCAGCAGACCCTTTAAAATAGGAATATTGGCTTCTGGACGCGGCAGTAATCTGCAAGCCATTATCGACAGCGTCGAACGGGGAGACCTTGACGCCGAAGTTGCCGTTATCCTCAGCAACAAGGAAAACGCCCAGGCGCTGGAGCGCGGTAAAAAACACAATATTGAATGCGTCTTCGTCGATCCCAAAACGTACCCGGATAAAGAATCCTTCGACTGCGAGATGATTCGTCGGCTCCGGGAAAAGCAAGTCGACCTAATTTGCCTTGCCGGCTATATGCGTATTTTAGGCGCGGAATTTATTGCAACTTTCCAAGGTAAGATATTAAATATTCATCCCTCGCTCCTGCCCGCTTTTCCCGGCCTGTCCCCGCAACAGCAGGCGCTGGACAGCGGCGCCAAGACCAGCGGATGCACCGTCCACTTTGTCGAACTGGCTGTGGACGCCGGACCCATCGTCCTGCAATCCTCCGTTCCCGTTCGCGATTCCGACGGGGTGGACGAGTTGTCGCAACGCATCCTGGAGCAGGAACACATTATCTACCCGCGAGCGATAAAATTATTTCTGGAAAACCGGTTGACGATCTCAGGAAGAAGGGTATTGATAAAAGATGATTGATCAAAAATTCATGCCAAAAATTTTCCCGGCGACGTCCCTGTTTTTGGCGTTGAGCCTTATGTGCGCCGGATCGGCGGGAGCCGTCAGCCAGGAACAGGCGACGGTCGACGCTATTCAAAAAAAGTACGAAGCGACGCGAACCTTAAAGGCAAAGTTCGTTCAAAAAGCGTTCATCAAATTGATGGATCAAGCGCAAACGACCGAGGGCGAGGTTTTTATAAAAAAGCCGGGGAAAATGAAATGGCTGTACAACGCGCCCGATCCCCAGGTGTTGATCAGCGACGGAAACACGCTCTGGCTGTACGTTCCGGAGGAAAACCAAGTCAACAAAATGCCCATGGAAAACGTGTATTCCAACAATACCCCGGCCCTGTTTCTGGCGGGCAAAGGGAAATTGACGGAATCTTTCGAGGTGGCCCGCGTGGCTTCCGATTCCGAAACCTACCAGGTGGAACTGATCCCAAAAGACAAGAAAATGAACGTGAAGATGATGGCTTTGTTCGCGGACAAGAAAAGCTACCAGATTTTGGGTTCCAGCGTGTATGATAAATTAGGGAACAAAACTGAAATCAAATTCACTCAAATAGAAATCAATCCGGATTTAGCGGACGGGATTTTTCAATTTCAAAAACCCCAGGGAGTCGAACTTTTGGATTTTACCGACTCCCCGAAGACGAATAAATAAGAGGTCGCATGCTAGAGCTTTCCATTCTCCCCATTGATTTAATCATCGACTACAGCTCCAAGATTTTAGTTTTTCTTGCGGGACTGGCCGCGCTGATTTTCGTCCACGAACTGGGCCATTTTCTGGCGGCGCGCAAATGCGGCGTGGTGGTGGAGAAATTTTCCCTGGGATTTGGTCCCAAGATAATCAGCAAAACCTCGGGAGGGACCGAATTTCTCATCTCCGCCATTCCGCTGGGCGGCTACGTCAAGATGAAGGGCGAGGAGTTGGACGAAGAGTCCTCCGAAGAGGGTTCTTTTTCCGCCGCGCCGGTGAGCAGTCGAATGATCATCGCCTTTGCCGGACCGCTGTTCAACATCCTGTTCGCCGTCGCCATTTATTACTTCGTTTATCTGGGCGGGGTCCCGGTTCTCTCCACCCTCATCGGATCGGTGCGCGACTCCTCTCCCGCGCAGGCTGCGGGACTTGCCACCCGCGACCGCATCGTTGAAATCGACGGCCAACCCGTGCGCTACTGGGAAGACCTCCTGAAAATCGTGCACAAAAGCCCCGGCAAGGAACTGAATATCGTCATAGAAAGAAACTCCGACAGGGTCATGAGCCTGGCGATCACCCCGCTGGCGGAAGAGATCACCAATATGTTCGGCGAAAAAGAAACCGTCGGACTCATCGGCGTCACCCCGCTGGTTCAGGAAATCGCCTACATAAAAAAAGATTCGCCCGCTGAGCAGGCCGGTTTTAAGTTGGGCGACGTCGTTCTTTCCATCAACGGCGCTCCCATGTTGGGGTGGCAAACGCTTAAAGAAAACGCGGCGGAACACCCGGGGAAAGAAGCGATCTTTGAGGTCGACCGGGGCGGGGAAACACTGAGCATTGCGGCGACGCCAAAATCCGAAATCGTGACCGACCCCGACGGCAAAAAAGTGGAAATCGGAGTCCTCGGCCTGGGCCTGATCGGCGAAATGCTGACGGAACAATACGGCCCGTTCGCCTCCGTCAAACGCGCCTTCGAGGAAACCTGGCGCATCACCTACCTGATCGGCGCCAGCATCAAAAAAATGATTTTTGGCTCGGTCCCCGCCGAATCCATTGGCGGACCGATCCTGATTTTCCAGATTTACGGTCAACAGGCCGAGCAGGGATTCAGCGAGTTGGTTCGCCTCACCGCCTTGCTCAGCATCAACCTGGGTCTGTTAAACCTGTTGCCGATTCCCATGCTGGACGGCGGGCATTTGTTTTTCTTTTTAATTGAAGTTCTCAAGGGTCGGCCCGTCAGCGAAAAGAACCGGGAACGCGCCCACCAGGTGGGACTGTTCATGCTCCTCAGCCTGATGGCTTTCGCCTTCTACAACGACATCGCCCGCATCATCAACTGAGCAGTTTAATACGCGATGAAGCGCGTCTCGCCGGTGAAAACGTCCGAGGGGTATTGCGGCCAGTGGGCCTTGCCGGTATCGGATTCCAGGGTCAATATTCCGGAAATGTAAAGCGACGCCAATGTCTCCATCGCCTCGGTTTTGGAGGGGTCGGCCAGGTCTTCCGCCAATTGCGACGCAAAGCGGCGGCTGGTTTGATCCTGACTTTTTTTCGCGGCGTAAAACACCAGACATCCCAACACAATCGCCGCAACGCCGAACGGCCATTTAATAAACAAACCCGCCAATCCCATCGCGGCTAAAAAAATCCCGGCGCTCTTCAATTTTTGACGGCTGTGCTCCCGGTATTTATGCGCCAGGCTGGCGTGGTTCAAAGCGACGCTCAACGTGTTTTGTTTTATGCCGACGCTAATGTCGACCCAAAATCGATGGACGTCCTTGACCGCGACCACGGCTTTCTGATTGAGAGGTTTGCCAAACTTTTCAGCGGTCCGGGAAGAAAACTCCATGATCGTGGGCTTTGGAGAATTCATTCAGGCAAGGGGGAAGTTTAATTTGAGCGGTTGGGAAGGATAAATCATCCGGCGCGCAAATTAAAATGGGCCGGGGCAAGGCAAGAGCGCGAAAACTCTACATGGAAAAAACCTGTATTTCCGGGTCCAGGGTTTCCTGCAAAATATTTTGAATGGTGCGAAGCGTTCCAGAAACCGAGCTGGGACAAGACCCGCAAGCGCCTTCGTAATGGATGCGGACCTTTTTGCCTTCCACCAACGCGATCCGGAGGCCGCCGCCGTCCGCAGCCAGCGCGGGCCGGATGCGTTCATCGAATACGGCGTCTATGATGATGGCTTTTTCGGAGTCCGTGCATTTTTGAAACGCTTCCGGGGTGACGTCTTGCAGAATGCTTTTTTCGGCGTCGTCTTTTTTGCCCCCGGCGGGATGTTCCGGATTGTCGTAGCTCCCCAACCGATCCTCGACAAACCGGCGAACCGGCTCTTCCAACTCCAGCCAATCGGTCAGCATCGTTTTGGTCAACGTGATAAAATTTTCATTGAGGTAAACCGACTCCACGCCGCGCAGGGAAAACATCGCGTCCGCAAAAGGGTCGCCGCCCTCGTAGTCGTCTCTTTCAAACGAAACGGCGCCGGCGGGCGCTACCGAACGATCCAAAACTATTTTGATCGCGTCCGGATTGGGCGTCGGTTGGATGTTTTCAATTTTGAAGTGACTCTCGAAGTCTGTAGCCATGATAACGGTCCAAAAACTGGTGGTGGAGAGAATAACTAAAAGCTTCGCCGTCATTATACCCTAAAATTAAAATTTGAAGCCATATTTTGCGACGGATTTCTCCCTCGCGCAAATCCGTCAACCTTTTTACGCCAGGACCCGCTATATGGAAAACCGACTGGAAGAGTTACTTGAAAAAATCCATCACCTGGAAAACGAACTTCTCCTCGAGATACAGAAAAACGAGCAAGAATTCTTATACAAGATCCACCAAAAAAAAGTCCGCTTTGAACGAGAAGTCAAGGCCAGACACCGCTTGCTGGCAAAAACCCTGGGACGCTATTTCATCGAATCGCGCCTGCCAACCATTTTAACCGCTCCGGTCATCTGGTCGTGCCTGTTTCCAGCCCTGGCGATGGATTTGGTCATGTCGTTTTATCAGGCGGTGTGCTTTCCGGTTTATGGACTGCCCAAGGTGCGACGCAGGGATTATATCATTCTCGACCGTAGATATTTGAGCTATTTGAATATCATTGAAAAGGCAAATTGCGTGTATTGCGGCTATTTTAACGGTGTGATCGCTTACGCCCGGGAGATTGCCGCGCGGACCGAACAATACTGGTGCCCCATCAAACACGCGCGCCGGGTAAAGAGCGTCCACAGCCGGTACAAAAAGTTTTTCGACTACGGAGACGCCGCCCGCTATCGCGAGCAGATTGAAACCCTGCGCCGGGATTTTACGGATATAAAATAATCCGGTAGAGAGCGATTAATTTTATGGAAGATTGTTCGGTTGGGGCGGACGCCCGCAGAATGTAGAATTAGAGACTTCGGGGAAAAGGTTATTCCCTTAACCCGTTCCCCGAAGCCAAGGTGGAGGCTAAACACTAAGTTTATCGGGAATTTTAAAAAATCACTTTAGGGAAAAATGCGTTCATCGCAATTTTTTTTCAGATCGCATTAAAATATTGGATTATTTGATGTTTTCCCGACGCAAATTATGTTAAATTTCAAAGATGGGCGTTTTTTCAAGCCTTTATTTTATGGGTATTTCGGCATTTAACGCCCGGCAACCAGGCAAATTTCAATGAATTTCAAAAAAAATTCCATGCCAGACCCGGAAACGACTTGGGAGGATTTAAAGTCCGTCGCCGCCAAATTATCCATTGATTTTATGTTCACCGACCTTTCCAGCGATGAAATTAATATTTCCAGCGGGTTTTGCAAATTAAAAGGCCAAAACCTGATCGTTTTGGACAAGCATTTGAGCCTTCTGGATCAAATCGAAATCGTCCTCGAAACCCTCAAGGAATTTGACCTGGAAGAAATTTACATCCCCATCTGGATCCGGGAATGCCTGGAAAACCCAACCCCTTCAAGGATTATTGAATGACGCTTCGCAACAATACCCTGCCGGAAATTCGCAGGGGCAAACTCAAAGCTATTTTAAAACAGGGAAACCTGGTGCGCGTGATGGAAGCGCACAATGGATTGAGCGGCATCATCGCCAACAACCTCAAAATAGAAGGCCAGTCCGACGGCCAACCGGTGACGCGGGAATTCGACGCGCTTTGGGAGAGCAGTCTCACCGACTCCGCCTCCAAGGGCTATCCCGACATCGAAGTCGTCAGCTTCGACTCCCGCCTGCAAACCATATCGGAAATTCTGGCGGTCACCAGCAAGCCGCTCATTGTGGACGGCGATACCGGGGGCGATCCCAACAATTTTGAATACGCCATCACCCGGCTGGAAAATGCGGGAGTTTCCGCGGTCATTATCGAAGACAAAGTTTTCCCCAAGCGCAACAGCCTGGAAGACGGCGCGCAACAAACCCTGGAGACGCCCAAAATTTTCGCCAACAAGATTCGCCGGGGCAAGCAAATACAGATCACCGACGATTTCATGATCATCGCCCGGCTGGAAAGTCTCATAGCCGGAAGAAGCGTCGAGGACGCCCTTTTCCGCGCTCGGGAATACCTGCTGGCAGGAGCCGACGGTATCATGATCCATTCCAAGTCCAAGGAACCCGGCGAGATTTTCGATTTCGCGAAAAAATACCGCGCCCTGTTGAAAGAACTCGACCTGGAGCGCCCGCTGGTGTGCGTGCCCACCACTTATAATAAAGTGACCGAGGATGAATTAGCGGAAGCCGGATTCAACGTGGCCATTTACGCCAACCACCTGCTTCGCAGCGCCTACCGGGCCATGATGAAAACCGGAAAGAACATACTCATTCATCAACGGTCCTTTGAAGCCGATCCCTACTGCGCCCCGGTGCGCGACATTTTCAAAACCGTCGGCTTCCTGGACGTAAAAGAAAAAGACAAACAGGACCAGACCAATACCAATATACCCGTCGTCATCCCCGCCGCAGGAGAGGAAATCCGACTCAAAGACGTCCTCAATGGAAAACCCAAAGCCATGCTGGACGTCGCAGGCAAGCCCCTTCTCCACCGGCAAGTGGCCCTTCTCAACAAAAACAATCTCATGGACGTCACGGTGGTGACGGGATACGGAGCGGAACACGTTCGGGCCGAAGGATGTTCCCTGGTGGAAAACAAGGATTATAAAAAAGGAACTTTATTGAACAGCATTTTTGCGGCGCGGGATAAACTGGAAGACGGTTTTGTTCTGTTGTACTCGGACATACTTCTGGAGAGTCACATCATCGCCAAACTCATGGCCTGCGAGGAAGACATTGTCCTGGCGGTGGACGATTCCATCCAGTACCACAAAAACGAAAGCGGGCATTACATCGATTTCGTGGCGAGTAAAAAATGGAACCTTCCCTCGCGGCGAAAAATAAGTTTTGTCTATGAAAACGACGTCGCCAGGATTGGAAAAAAAATCAACTCGGACAACGCCACCCACGAATTCATGGGCCTGGCAAAATTCAGCAAAACCGGCGCGGAACGATTCATACAGACCTACCAGGATTGCGTCCAGAACTACGAAGGCCGACTGCATGAAGCGGACGACATTTCCAAATTAAGTTTTACCGACCTGATTCAGGAAATGATCGACCGGGAATTCACCGTCAACTTCATGGAAGTTCATAAGGGTTGGATCGAGGTCCATTATCCCGAAGACATTGAACTTGCCAGCAAATTGTTTAAGTCCGAAAATCCTTAAAGCGCCTCCGGGGATCTAACCAAAAATCCAAAAATCCGACTGGAGTCAAACGGCGGAGAAAACGCTCCGCCGGTTTTTTTTGCCTCCGGCTAAAATTTCAACTCCCACAACCAAAAACACAATGCGCTATTCAAAGCTTTTCATTCCCACTTTAAAAGAATCCCCGGCGGAAGCCGAAGTCATAAGCCACCAGCTCATGGTGCGGGCGGGAATGATCCGCCAACTGGCCGCGGGCATTTACTCCATACTTCCTTTGGGACTGCGGGTCCTCAGAAAAGTGGAAAATATCATCCGCGAAGAAATGAACCGCATCGGCGGACAGGAAGTGTTTCTCCCCAGCATCCAGCCCGCAGAGCTATGGAAGGAAAGCGGACGTTGGGATTTCTACGGCAAGGAATTACTGCGCCTCAAGGACCGGCACGACCGCGAGTTTTGCTACGGCCCGACGCACGAGGAAGTGATCACCGATATCCTGCGCAAGGAAATAAAATCCTACCGACAATTGCCCGTGTTGCTTTATCAAATTCAAACCAAGTTCCGCGACGAGGTGCGCCCGCGATTCGGCGTGATGCGCGGACGAGAGTTCATGATGAAAGACGCCTACAGCTTTCACGCCAGCGACGAAAGCGCGCAGGAAACTTATCAGGATACCGCCGAGGCCTATTCCAACATTTTTCGCCGGTGCGGTCTGGAATTTAAAAAAGTGGAAGCCGATTCCGGGACCATCGGGGGGAATTTTTCGCACGAATTCATGGTGCTCGCCAATTCCGGAGAGGACGCGGTGGCGTTTTGCGACTCCTGCGATTACGCCTCAAACCTGGAAAAATCCGAAGCCCGCGCCCCCCTGCCCTCGGACGACCCAACGGCCCCGCAGGAATTAAAAGAAGTCGCCACTCCGGGGAAAAGGACCGTGGAAGAGGTCTGCGAATTTCTCTCGGTTTCTCCCTGCGCTTTGGTAAAAACAATTTTGTTCGATACCGACCAGGGCCTGGTGGCGGCGCTGGTTCGCGGCGACCGGCAGGTCAACGCCGTTAAATTGAAAAACCTGCTGGATCTGGAATCGGCGCAACCTGCGGACGAAAAACTCATTGCCGAAAAAGCCGGCGTCCCCGTGGGCTATGTCGGCCCCGTGGGTTTAAAATTAAAAATTTACGCCGACCAGGAAGTCGCTCTCATGAAGTCCATGATCGCCGGGGCCAACAAGCCGGACGCTCATTTCACCGGCGTTCAACCCGGTCGGGACTTCGCGATCGAAAAATCCGGAGACATTCGCCTGATAAAAGAAAACGAACCCTGCCCCCGTTGCCCCGATGGGAAGTACGCCGTCAAGCGCGGCATTGAAGTCGGGCACATCTTCGTACTGGGAACCAAATACAGCTCCGCCTTGAAAGCGACTTTCCTGAACGATCAGGGCAAGGAGAACCCCATGGTGATGGGATGCTACGGCGTGGGCGTGGGGCGAACCGCCGCCGCCGCCATCGAGCAAAACCACGACGAAAAGGGGATCGTCTGGCCCCTGCCCATCGCCCCATTTCAAGTCGTCGTCATGCCTGTCAATTACTCGACCGATTCCGTCCGGGAGGCCAGCGACCGTATTTATCAAACTTTGTGGGATCAGGGCGTCGACGCCCTCCTGGACGACCGCACGGACCGTCTGGGCGTAAAGTTTAAAGACGCCGAGTTGATAGGAATCCCACTGCAAATCATCGTGGGTCCCAAAAATCTGGAATCTGGAACGGTTGAGGCAAAAATACGCAGGACCGGCGAGTCCCTGCTTGTGCCCTACCCCGATTTCATCGGCGAAATCCGCAATATTTTAAAGGACTTATAAGCCCAGCCCCTTTTTTTTATTTCAGAAAAAATGCCTTGAAACGTTTCGCCGGTTCTTGTAGAATCCTTTTAACAAAAACAGGTCTGCTAAAAAGCATGCGGGCTAATCAGCCCGCATTTTTTTTATCGCGGGTTTTAATCGCGCCTATTCCCCTGTTAATTGAAAGTTTTCAAGCCTCCCAAAAGATTCCGGTCCTGCGCGGTTCGGGTAGGATTATTTGAAATGGGCAAAACTTCCATTGCCAGGTCGGTGAGCGATTTGATCGAATCCACGCTCCAGAAGGAATCGCTGGATCTGGTGGACGTCGAATATAAAAAAAGAGGACCCTCCTGGGTTCTCAGGGTATTTATTGATAAAAAAGACGGCGTGACCGTTGATGATTGTAGCCGGGTCAGCCGAAAAATAGCGGACATGCTGGAGGTCGAGGATCTCGTTAAAACCCCGCACACTCTGGAGGTTTCGTCGCCGGGACTCGACCGGCCACTGACAAGGGAAAAAGATTTTTTGAGAAATGTCGATAAAAATATTCAGCTAACCGCGCGAACGCCAATCAACGGTAAAAACCAGTTTTCCGGACGCATCGTCGATTTTAAAAACGATACCCTGAGCCTGGACATAAAAGGAACCCGCGAAGAAATTCCCCTGGAAGCAATCGCCAAGGCCCAATTGATCATAGAATTTTAAGCCCGACCCCATGAACCTGGAAGCCATACATTTACTAGAGCAGATCGCCCGCGAAAAAAGCATCGACAAGGATTACCTTATCGAGGCCATTAAAAGCGCCATAGAAGTCGCCGCGCGCAAAAATTTCCCCAAACTGGAAACCCTCCATACGGAGTTTGACGACGCGACCGGGGAAGTCAAAATTTTTTGCGAAAAGAAGGTGGTCGAAAAACTGGAGAACGTTCATCAGGAGACCGATCTGCGCGAAGCCAGAAAAGTTCAACCCGACGCGGCGGTTGGAGAAACCGTTTTGATCCCGGTGATATTGGAAAACTATGGACGCATCGCCTCCCAGATGGCCAAGCAGGTCATTCTCCAAAAAGTCCGCGAAGCCGAAATTGAAAATGTTTACAATGAATTCATTGATAAAAAAGGCGAGTTGATCAACGGCGGGGTCCAGCGGTTTGAGCATGGAGACATCATCGTCGACCTCGGAAAAACCGAAGGCATTCTCCCCCGGCGCGAACAGGTGTTTCGCGAATCTTTCAATCGCGGCGAGCGCATTCGGGCCTACGTTCTGGACGTCCGCAAAACGTCCAAAAACGCCATGGTGATTCTCTCCCGAACGCACACGGACCTCATCAGACGCCTGTTTGAACTGGAGGTGCCGGAAATCAGCGAAGGCATGGTGGAAATCATTGACATCGCCCGCGAACCCAGCGGACGCACAAAAATCACCGTCCGATCAAACGACCGGGACATCGACGCCGTCGGCGCCTGCGTGGGCATGCGCGGAATGCGCGTCCAGGCCATTGTTCAGGAGCTTCGCGGCGAAAAAATTGACATCGTGGAATTCTCCGAAGATCCTCAGGAGTTTATCCGCAACGCCCTCAGCCCGGCAAAGATATCGCGTATCATCCTCAACGAGGAACAAAGACAAATGACCCTGATCGTCGCCGAAGATCAAATGTCCCTGGCGATCGGCAAAAAAGGTCAAAACGTTCGGCTCGCGGCCAAACTGGTAAAATGGAAGGTCGACATCAAGGGAGAATCTGAAAGCCTGGGTCTTACACAACGACCCCCAGGGTTTCAAAACGCCGCCCGGACCCCTGGAGTCGATTACCTGGAAAGCGTCAAAAACGCAAAAGGTCTTGGCGAAAGGATTGTGGCCATTCTTTTTGCGGGCAGCGTCACCATCGCCAGTCAGGTAGCCGAATTGGGAGTCCCTGGCTTGACCAAACTTGTCGGAATCGGACCCAAGAAGGCGGAAGCCTTGTTGGCTCTGGCCGAGGAGCAGGTTCAACAAGCCCAGGCGGAATTGGCCGCCGCCGACGTTCCGGCTCCCTCTGAAGAAGTCCAGAAAGAGGTTGGAACAGAAGGCCAGGATGAATCCGAATCCGACGTCGAGGCAGAACCGTCGATAGAAACGACAGACGAACCGGAAGAAGAAGAAGACGATCAGGATCTTCCCCTGCAAAATTTACAGGAAGTTGACGTGGAAATCGTCCAATTATTAGAGCAAAACGGGTTTCAAACCATCGCGGAATTGTCCATCACTCCCGTGGAGGATCTTGCGGCAATTGACGGCATAAGCGATGAAACAGCCCAGTCCATTTTGGAGCAGGCCCGGTCGATCATGGAAAAATTGGAAAACGCGTAAAATTAAAAAAACAAGGACCTCCGGTCCCGGTTTAAATTTGAAGCAAAACAAACAGAATTAAAAGACGCCTAAGCTAAAAGGAGGATTGTTTGGCCAAGATCAGGATCAATAAATTGGCTTTGGAACTGAATGTCCAAAACGACCAGATCATCGACGAGCTTTTAAAGAAAAACGTTCCCGTAAAGAATTATATGAGTTCGATCGACGACGAGTCGGCGGACTATATCCGGGATGTGTTCACGATAACTCCCAGTTCCACAAAGCCCAAGGCGAAGGCCAAAGCGAAAGCCAAAGCCGCACCCAAAGCGAAAGCCAAGGCAAAAGCCAAAGCCGCTCCCAAGGCAAAGGCCAAAACCAAAACGGCCTCCACAACCGCCGCCGAAGCCCCGGTTAAAACCGAAAAAGTCGCGGCGGAAAAAAAGAGCGAAACAACGCCCCCCACCTCTAAAGAAGCCGAAAAGATCGAGGCCGCAAAAGGTCATAAGCGGCTGGGCTTGAAAATTGTCAAGCAAGAGGAAAAAGAAGAAAAGCCCGATGAACGGCAAGTAAATAAAGAAGCGCCCGCCGCCGTCAAAAAGGAAACTCCTCCGCAAGCGCCGGGCAAACCCAAGACGAAACCTCAGGACGCCAAAAAAGAAACCGTAGCGCCTCCTCCCCAGGCCGTTGAAGAAGGCAGTTTTGAAACGGTTCAATTGAGCGACAACATGCCCATTCGGGATCTTGCGGAAAAATTAAAAACCACCCCCAACGGGATCATCAAGGAATTGATGTTGTTCGGCGTCATGGCCAACATCAACCAAAGCCTCGACCTGCAATTGGCCACTAAAGTGGCAGACAAGCTGGGCTTTGAAGTCGAGGTCGTCGTTTCTCCGGACCTGGAACTGGATATCGAAAACGCCGAGCCGGACCTTCCCGAGGACAGGATCCCGCGGGCGCCCATCGTCACCATCATGGGCCATGTCGATCACGGGAAAACCTCGTTGCTGGACTGCATCCGGGAAACCAATCTCACGCAACATGAAAAAGGCGGAATCACCCAGCACATTGGCGCTTACAAGGTAGCCGTCAAGAATACCAGCATCACTTTTCTGGATACCCCGGGCCACGAAGCGTTTACCGCCATGCGGGCGCGGGGCGCACAGGTCACGGACATCGTTGTGTTGGTGGTGGCGGCAGACGACGGCATCAAGCCCCAAACGCAGGAAGCCGTCGACCATGCAAATGCCGCGGGCGTTCCCATCCTTGTCGCTATCAATAAGATCGACAAACCCGACGCCAAACCGGATGAAGTTCAAAAACAGTTGGCAGACCTCGGCCTGCTCCCGGAAGCCTGGGGCGGACAAACCATTTTCGCCCAGGTCTCGGCCAAACAAAATATCGGAATCGACCATCTGTTGGAAATGATTCTGCTACAGGCCGAAATCATGGAACTCAAGGCCAATCCAAAACTTTTGGGCCAGGGCGTCGTCATCGAATCCAAGCTCGACAAGGGGCGGGGACCCGTGGCCACCGTCGTCGTTCAAAAAGGCACGGTGCGGGTGGGCGACCCCTTCACGGCAGGTTGTTATTTCGGCAAGGTGCGCGCGCTCATCAACGACCATGGCAAGAAAAAACAGGAGGCCTTGCCCTCCACCCCGGTTGAAATCCTGGGTTTGCCCGAGGTGCCCAACCCGGGCGACAGGTTTTTTGTCGTGCGAGACGAACGCAGGGCCCGGCAAATCAGCAATCAAATGCAACAAAAACTGCGGGAAATCACCCTGAACAAAACCGCCAGAGTGACCTTGGACGATCTGCATCGCCAAATCGAAGAAGGCGAAATCAGGGAACTCAACATCATCATCAAGGCGGACGTCCAGGGGTCCATCCAGGCCGTTAAAGAGGCGTTCAGCAAATTGGATTATGAAGCCGTGCGCATCAAGGTGATTCACGGATCCGTAGGCGGGATCACAGAATCCGACGTTTTATTGTCCACCGCCTCCAACGCTATAGTTATCGGCTTCAATGTGAGGCCGACAGACCAGGCGCGGATCCTGGCGGAGAAGGAAGCCGTGGACCTCCGGTTATACAACGTGATTTACGACGCCATTGAGGACATGAAAAAAGCTCTGGAAGGCATGCTGGAGCCGAAGTTCACGGAAAAAATCATGGGCCGCGCCGAGGTGCGGGAAGTTTACACCATTCCCAAGGTCGGCGTCATTGCCGGGTGCATGGTGGTTTCCGGAAATTTGGAACGCAACCAAAGCGCGCGGCTCATTCGCGACAGCGTGGTGATTTACGAAGGGAAAATCTTTTCCCTGCGAAGGTTTAAAGACGACGTTAAGGAAGTTCCCAACGGCTACGAATGCGGCTTGTCCCTGGACAAATATCAGGATCTGAAACAGGGGGATATTGTGGAACCCTTTCTCCTGGAGGAAGTCGCCCGCTGACCACCGGCGAGACGCCGGCCAAGCAAGCGCCTGGAAGCAGTAAGCGTAACTTATACGGTGAACGCTATGAGCTATATTGGGTTTGCAAACCCACAAACCCCTGGCTCCGGCGGCCTCGCCGGGCGCTTGCCCGTCAGCGTCACGCTGACGGCGAGCAGTTGTAAGGTTTTAAAATGATCGTCGCTTGCGGGTCGCTCACGTTTTATTTGCACGGCAACCGGTCCCTCAAAGGAAAACGCAAGGTCGTCAAATCGATCAAGGACCGGGTCAAAAACAAGTTCAACCTGTCTGTGGCGGAAACGGGAGATCAGGACGTCTGGCAAACGCTTCAATTAGGGATCGCCGCCGTCGGCTCCGACTCGCGTTATCTGGAAGGATTGATCCAACAGGCCGTCGATTTTATTGAAAATCTGCACCTGGCTGAAATGACCGATTGCCGGGTGGAACTATTGCATATCAACGAAAAATTTTAACGACGCTTTTAGACATGCCAGGCCGTTTCTCATATAAAAGATCCTCGCGAATCCAGGAATTGATTTTAGAGGAAGTATCCAAGATCATCCAAAACGGACTCAAAGACCCGCGAATCGGTTTTGCCACGGTCACCGGCGTGGACCTGACGGACAACCTGAAACACGCAAAGGTTTACGTCAGCGTCATGGGTTCCAAGGTCGAACAGAGCGATACCCTGAAAGGCCTGTCCAGCGCTACGGGGTTTATACGCGCGCAATTGGCAAAAAATCTTCATCTGAAATATATCCCGGAGTTGGCGATCGTCCAGGACAATACCCCGGAAGAGGTGGAGAAAATCTCCAGAATCATCAACCAAATTCACAATGATTAACGGCGTCGTCAATTTATATAAAGCCCCTGGACCGTCCTCGTTCGCCGCAGTTCAGGCGGTCAGGAAAATCCTGGGAGTCAAGAAGGCCGGTCACGCAGGGACCCTGGACCCCCTTGCGGAGGGAGTGCTGCCGATTTGTCTGAACGAGTCGACCAAGATCGTTCAATTCCTTTCCAGCCTGAACAAAAAATACGCCGCCACTTTGGAACTGGGCGCGGCCACGGATACTCACGACGCGGAGGGAAAGAAAATATTTGAATCTGATCCCTCGCATATTTCCCTGGAGGACGTCCTATCCGGGTTGCATTCCTTTGTCGGCGAACAAAAACAGACCCCGCCCATGTACTCCGCCAAGAAAAAAAATGGAATTCCTCTTTACAAATTGGCGAGAAATGGTATTACAGTTGCCAGGGAACCGATCCCCATTTGCATTTACAACCTGGAATTTGCGAAAAAAGAAGGAAATCTGGTTTCCTTCACGGTAGAATGCTCGGCGGGAACCTATATCCGTTCCCTGTGTCACGATTTGGGAACCCGGCTGGGATGCGGAGCCTTTATGGCTCATTTGAAGCGGACCGGCGTGGGAGGTTTCAACGAAAACCAGAGTCTGAGCCTGGAAGAGTTGGCTCAAGCTCGCGAAACCAATACCTTGCGCGAAAAGATTTTTTCCATCGAGCAGGCGTTGAGTTTCATTCCCGAAATTGAGGTGAAGGAAGATCGGATGCGGGCCGTTTCAAACGGCGTCGCCCTGACCAAATCATTTTTGAAAAGTTTCCCGGAGAAATTTCAGCCGGGAATGAATTTTTGCGTGAAAGACAGCAATCGTCGTCTGGTGGCCGTCGTGGAATCGGTAGCCGATCAAAATGTATTTAGTAAAATGGTCTCGGAAGACGTCGTTTTCAAACCCAAACGGGTATTTATTTAAATAATTACGCCCAAGGGTTGGAGTGTTTTTAAAGGGGAGATCGAAAGAAAGCCCTTGCCGGAGATCGGAAAAAGCGATCTCCCCAGTGAAAACATTTGCCAACCCTTAAGCGGACCATCGAGCACGAGGGAGAGTTGATTATGGCCTTAACAAAAGAAGTAAAAGTTGAATTGATTGGAGATTACAAAACTCACGACACTGATACCGGGTCGTCGGAGGTGCAAATTGCCCTTCTGACGCGGCGACTCAATGATTTGAACGATCATTTCAAAAGTCACAAGAAGGATCATCATTCCAGAAGAGGTCTGTTAAGAATCGTCAGTCGACGACGAAAATTGTTGGACCACCTCAAAACAGAAGACCTCAAACGGTATCAGGACGTCATAACGCGCCTCAAAATCAGGCGGTAAAAACAAACAGGAGATATTTAATGCGACAAAAGGTAGAAATAGACCTTGATGGGAAAGTACTGTCCATAGAATCCGGCGAACTGGCTAAACAAGCCAACGGCGCCGTCTTGATTCGACAAGGAGACACACAAGTTTTAGTAACGGCCACCATGGCCAACTCTCCCCGCGAGGGGATCGATTTTTTCCCGTTGACTGTGGATTTCCGGGAAAAAACCTACGCCGCCGGCAAAATTCCCGGCGGTTTTTTCAAGCGCGAATCCAGGCCCTCCGATTTGGAAACCCTGGTGTGCCGCTTGATCGACCGGCCGATCCGGCCCCTGTTCGACAAGGGATTTAAAAACGAAACGCAAGTCGTTTGTCTCGTTCTTTCGCACGACAGCGAAAACCCGGCGGACGCAATCGCTCTGGTGGGCGCTTCCGCGGCGTTGACCCTTTCGGATATTCCATTTAACAATCCCATCGCCGGGGCGCGCGTCGGTAGAATCGACGGAAACTTCGTATTCAACCCCACGCGACAGGAAATGGAAACCAGCGACCTCAATTTGCTCATGGCTGGAACCATGGAAGGCATCGTCATGGTAGAGTCCGGATGCAACGAGCTTTCGGAAGAAATCATGATGGACGCCCTGGAGTTTGGTCACGATAGAATCAAAAAATTGATCGACCTGCAAATGCAATTAAAAGGACTCCTCGGCAAGGAAAAACAAACCGCCGTTGCGGAAGAAGCCGATCCTGAAATTGAAAAACAAGTCAACGATTTTGCCAAAGCCAAACTGGAGTCCGCGATGGAAATTGTCGGCAAACAAGAGCGCCGCGAGGCCCTTGCCGAACTCAAGGATTCCATGAAAGCCGAATTGAATCCGGACGACGACAAGGAAAAAGCCGAAGGGATCAAATCCTGTTTTCACAGCCTCGAAAAAAGCGTGGTTCGAGGGCTGGCGGTGGACAAACAAAAGCGGATCGATGGACGCGGCCTGAGCGATATCCGGCCCATTTCCTGCTCCGTCGGCTATTTGGCGCGAACCCATGGTTCCGCCCTGTTCACTCGCGGAGAAACCCAGGCTTTGGCGACCACCACTCTGGGAACCACGATGGACGAGCAACGGTTGGACACCCTGGAAGTTCGCGGCAACAAAGCGTTCTACTTACATTACAACTTCCCCGCTTTTTGTACCGGCGAAGTCAAGTTCATGGCCGGACCCGGCCGACGGGAAGTTGGACACGGTATGTTGGCGGAGAGGGCTTTGATTCCAGTAGTCCCCAGCAAGGACGATTTCCCCTACACCATCCGGCTGGTCTCGGAAATCCTGGAATCGAACGGTTCCTCTTCCATGGCCTCGGTATGCGGAGGCTCCCTGGCTATGATGGACGCCGGCGTCCCGATCAAGGCCCCCGTGGCCGGCATTGCCATGGGACTCATCAAGGAGGACGACAAGATCGCAATCCTGTCCGACATCCTGGGAGATGAAGATCATCTGGGCGATATGGATTTCAAAGTGGCCGGCACCCGGGACGGAATCACCGCCCTGCAAATGGATATTAAAATTGGCGGGCTGGACAAGGACATTATGAAACAGGCCTTGCAGCAAGCCAAAGAAGGCCGCATGCATATTCTGGGGGAGATGGAAAAAGCGTTGACCACGCCGAGAGAAGAACTCTCCAAGTACGCCCCAAGAATTGTGACCATTCAAATCAACACCGAGAAAATCAAGGACGTCATCGGACCCGGAGGCAAAATGATCCGGTCCATCATCGACGCCACCGGAGTCTCAATCGATATCAACGACAGCGGCCAGGTTAAAATAGCCTCCTCCGACGAAGAGGCCGCGCAAAAGGCCATCAAAATCATCGAGAATCTGGTTCAGGAAGTGGAAGTTGGAAAAATCTACCTGGGCACGGTGAAAAAGATTGTGGACTTCGGCGCCTTTGTGGAAATATTTTCCGGAACCGACGGCTTGGTGCATATTTCCCAGATCTGCGACCGGCGAATCAATAAGGTCACCGACGAACTCTCTGAAGGGGACGAAATTGTCGTGAAGGTTATCGACGTGGACCGTCAGGGAAAAGTCAAGCTCAGTCGCAAGGAAGCTCTTCGCGAAGGAGCCACGGCGGCTGGCATTGCAAAGGATGAAGCGGCAAAGGATGAAGCGGAGACGGCGGATAAAAGTTGACGTCGTGAACCAAGGGATTTCTTTCCCGCTGATAGGAATATAAATTTAGCGGACTCGCCTTAAAGGCGGGTCCGCTTTTTTTATTCCGGCCCCCCATTGAACGGCAAATCCCATCCCTGGATTTTTTCCATGAACTGAAAACAAGTCAGATCGAAATGCAGGGGCGTTATCGAAACATAATTATTCGCAACCGTTTCCGTATCCGTTCCTTCGTGCACTTCGTTGAAGTGCATTTCCCCCGCCAGCCAATAGTAGGTATTGTTGCGCGGGTCGGTTCGGCGATCGAAAGATTCAATCACCCGCGACTTTCCCTGACGGGTGATCCTGGCCCCGCGAATGAGTTCCCTCTTCACTGCGGGAACGTTCACATTCAGGCAAACCCCTTCGGCCAATCCCTTTTTCAAAACCAGCGGGACCAATTTGCCGGCAAACTCGGCGGCGAAGGAATAGTCCGGGTTCTCCCAGGTATCCAGCGAAACGGCAATCGCCGGCAATCCCATGATGGCGGCCTCGGTCGCGGCTGATACGGTTCCGGAATAGATCACGCAAGAGCCCAGGTTGCCTCCCAGGTTGACGCCCGAAACCACCAGTTCCGGCGGTTTATCGAGCAGTTCCGTCACCGCCAGCTTCACGCAATCCGCCGGGGTGCCGTTCACAGCGTAACCGATGAGCTTTCCGTCCTCCACCACCTTCCTCGCCTTGAGGGGAGCATTCAGGGTGATGGCGTGCCCCATGGCGCTCTGCTCCGTTTCCGGAGCCACCACAAGGACCTCGAATTCCTTCGCCAGTTCCTTGCGCAACGCCTGGATCCCTTCAGCGTTGAAGCCGTCGTCGTTGGTGATAACAATCATATAAAAGAAAAAAGGCGGCAACCTTGCGGTCCCGCCTTTTTATCGGGGCAAATGGACGCCCTTTGATTAATATTTCTTTTTGAAATATTCCTGCGATTCCTTGGGACCGGGCTTCATGGCGTCGTCTCCCTTTTGCCAGTTGGCCGGGCATACTTCGCCGTGCTCTTCGTGATGCTGAAGAGCGTCGACGACGCGCAAGGCCTCGTCCACGTTTCGTCCCAGCGGCAAATTGTTGATGAGCTGATGCTGAACGATTCCGTTTTTATCGATCAAAAACAAACCGCGAAAGGCAATGGCGTCGTTGAACAGAACGTCGTAGGCCCGGGCGATGGATTTATCAAGATCCGCCACCAGCGGGTATTTGATATCGCCCAGTCCGCCTTTTTTCCGGTCGGTGTTTCTCCAGGCCAAATGGGAAAAATGACTGTCTATGGATACGCCGAGCACCTGAGTGTTGCGGCTATCAAAGTCAGCGATCTTTTCGCTGAACGAAATAATTTCCGTGGGGCATACAAAAGTAAAATCAAGCGGGTAGAAAAACAAAACCACATATTTTCCCCGGTAATCCGAGATTTTAATTTCCTTGAAACTCCCGTCCGGCATTACCGCATTGGCTTTAAAGTCAGGGGCTTCCTTCGAGACTAACGTCGGCATCTTTGACACTCCTTAAATTGTAAAATGTTTTGGGGAAATCAACCTATTTATATCATAAAAGGCGTTTGAATACCCGCAATTCATATCCCGGGCGCCTCATACTTTAGGGGTCTATGGCTTGACAGGCCCCCCGGCTGTTTCTAAAATGTTTGGTAGAGAACGGATCGCAAAACGAAGCGGTTCTCCGTTCACATGGAATTACTTTTTTGATGTTTTATTCGCCGGAAAGTTTCAAAAAAAGATGCCTACCTCAAATATTCAGTCCCGACTGCAACTGGCAATAGGGTTCACCTTTTTCGTTTTTCTATTGGAGCTGTTTGGCGGGCTTTGGGCCAACAGCCTGGCCCTCGTCGGGGACGCGGGCCATATGTTCATGGATTCTTTCGCCCTGAGCCTGAGCTGGTTCGCCCTTAAAATATCCGATCAACCGGCAACCTCCACCAAAACCTTTGGCTACCACCGCATGGAAATCTTTGCGGCCCTCGTCAACGGTTTGCTGATTTTCGGAATGGCGGGAGCGATTCTTTACCACGCCCTCTTGCGTTTCCAACATCCCCAGGAAGTTCAGGGCCTGACCGTAATTGTTGTGGCGGCTTTGGGTTTGCTGACCAATATCGCCGTCGTTTTCCTCCTCAAGGACTCCGTAAAACGCCACAGCCACGACGTCAATATCAAGAGCGCGTTTTGGCATGTCCTGGGCGATTCCATCGCTTCCGTCGGTGTGATCGTCAGCGGGCTGATTATCTATTATAAAGGCTGGTATGTTGCGGACGCCGTGATGGGGTTTGCGATTTGCGGCTTGCTGTTTTGGGGCGCCCGCAGCCTGATCAGCGAGTCCTATCACATTCTCCTCGAAGGGGTGCCCAAGGGCGTCTCCCTGAAGGACGTCGAAAAGGCGCTGGTGGCTATCCCCGAAGTTCGCGATATTCACGAACTGCATATCTGGTGCATCTGCTCCAATATTTACGCGCTCAGCGCCCACGCCCTGGTGAACGACCAGAAGGTCAATCAAATGGAACCTCTGCTGATAAAAATCAAGGAGGCGTTGAAAAACCAATTCAACATTTCGCATTCCACCATCCAGTTTGAATCCAGCCCCTGCGGCCAAGTCGAGGCGTTATGCGAAATGAAGCACTGAAGAAAGTCGTCCCGGAATGAAACTTGTTTTTTTGGGAACCGGAACCTCCACGGGGGTGCCTACCTTATGTTGCGACTGCCAGGTTTGCCGATCCGGCGATCCCAAAAACAAAAGACTGCGGGCTTCCGTCCTGATTCAAAACGACGGCTTCCATCTTCTCATCGACACGTCCACCGACCTCCGGCAACAATGCCTGGTTAACGAAATCGGCAAGATCGACGCGGTCCTTTACACGCACCACCACGCCGACCATGTGCATGGGATCGACGAGTTGCGGTCTTTTAATTTTTTCAATAAAACGACGATCCCCTGTTATGGCCGGGAATTCACGCTGGCCAAAATCAAGGAAAATTTCGGATATATTTTTAACGGAGTCCGCCCCGAAGGCGGCGGCGTCCCGCAACTCGTCTTGCAGGAAACAGAGGGACAAAGTTTCGCGCTGGGAGGTTTGAACATCACTCCCCTTGACATTCAACACGGTTCGTTAATCATCAACGGTTACCGCATTGGGTCCGCCGCCTATATCACCGATTGCAACGGGATTCCCGCCGACACGCGCGAACGATTGAGGGATCTGGATTTATTGGTTTTGAACGCGTTGGGTTTCAAACCGCACCCGACGCATTTTTGCCTGGAAGAGGCCCTGGAGGTTATAGAGGAGATCAAACCTCGGCGCGCGCTTTTGACCCACATCAACCACCAGTTCGATCATGAAACGGTGAGTCGGCAATTGCCGGATAACGTGAGCCTGGCCTACGACGGATTGATCGTCGAATCAAAACCTTAATCCAGATCGAAATCGCGCAGGGGTTTTATTAGCGGACAACCGGAGCCGAAACGGCGGAATGATTGCGAACCGGCTGTTCTAGTCCAGATCGAAATCGCGCAGGGGTTTATCGGAAGTTTTGTCGACGTGCTTTTGGGACTCTTTAAATTTTTCTTCCAAAAGCCGGGCGCGCTCTTTCTGCAATTCGTTTTGTTTTTGAAACTCGCTGGCCTGCTCCTTTTTCTGCGCGTCCAGATTCTTCACCATATCAGAGAGCGAGGCGTGCGTTTTTTGTTTTTTTTCTTCCCAAACCACGGCTCCCGTTTTTGCGTCTACTTCCAATTTGCTTTCACAACAGGGGCAAACTACGGTCAGTTGTTTTGAACTCATGATCGTCATATCCCAATGTTAATGGCGCCTCTAAAAATCGACCATGGCCTCGAGCGGCTCTTATTCCATAAGAGCCTGCGAGTTGCCAACAGCAAAATCATCCAATTATTAGAGGCCTACTTAAAATTATCGAATCATTTTTCAGTCCAAATTATATCAAAAAAAGGATTCTCCGGGTTCGGCGTTTTGCTGATTTTTGGATTTGATTCGCGGTCGACGCTGGAGGCAAAACTCGATTGAACACTCGCAAAGGATATTTCATCGCCGGAACGGATACGGGCGTGGGCAAAACTTTCGTTACCGCCCTATTGGCCGCGCTGGTCAAACAGCAATTCGGCGACGTGGGCGTGATGAAACCCATAGAGACGGGATTCGCCCCCGGCGTTTCCGACGCGGAATTTTTATCGGCCGCAGTCGGCGCGAACGATCCGCCCGAGGAAATTTGCCCGGCGCGATATATGACTCCGGCGGCGCCCTATCTTGCGGCGAGCATGGAAAAAAGACCCATAAAAATCCCGAAAATACTGGCCGCCTACAAAAAGTTAGCGGCCAGGCATGATACGGTTTTCGTGGAGGGTCTGGGCGGACTTATGGTTCCCATCAAACCGGATTATTTGGCGGCCCACCTGGCGCGGGATATAGAGCTTCCCGTTCTGGTTGTGAGTCGGTTGGCCCTGGGGACGATCAACCATACCTTGCTGACTCTTGAAGCGGCAAAAAAATTCAACCTCAACGTCAAGGGAATTTTGTTCAACCAGACCCGGCCCGGCGAACTTGACGCCGTTCAAAAATTAAATCCCGATATCGTGCGGCAATTTACGGACGTCCCCGTATTGGGCGTCCTGCCGCACGTCGAAAATCTTTCGCCGGAAATTTTTAAGGGGAAACGCCTGGATAAATTAAAAAATCATCTGGACTGGCAAAGTCTTTTTTAAAAAAGCGTCGGAGAGGGCACATTAAATTCCTCTCGCCGTTCAGGGGTCGAACTGATATCCCTTTTCCCTAACGGTAACGATGTGGCGGGGTTTTTGAGGTTTTTTCTCGAAGTATTTTCTCAGCCGGGCGATGAAGTTGTCCACGGTTCGAGTTTCGGTTCCCGGTTCGTATCCCCATATTTTCTCCAGCAATTCGTCCCGGGTTACGGCCTCGCCTTTTCTGGAAACGAGCAGTTTCATGATTTGGGCTTCCTTGTTGGTCAACAATAATTCCCCCGCCGACGCGCCCCGGGCTTTTCCCGTGACAAAATTTATCCACATATCTCCAAAACGATAGACGTCCTGGTCGTGCAGGGGAACTTTGTACCACTCCCATCTTCGCAAAATGCCTTTCACGCGGAGGAGAAGCTCCGGCAGATGAAAGGGTTTGGTCAGGTAGTCGTCCGCTCCCGTTTCCAGGCCCAGTTCGCGATCGGATTCGGTCGACTTGGCGGTTAGAATTAAAATCGGAAAGCGCGCATGGGTATCGCGGATTTTACGCGCCACCTCAAGGCCTCCCATTTTCGGAAGCATGAGATCCAAAATAAGCAGATCGAAATCGATTTCGTTCAGGCGCTCAAGGGCCGTCACTCCGTCTTCCGCCAGGGACACCTCGTAGCCTTCCCTTTCCAGATTAAACTTCAATCCTTTGGCCAGGTGTTTTTCATCCTCGACCAGCAATATTTTCTTGGCTTTCGCTTCTTGTTTTTTCACGGTCTCAATTAAAAAGTTGGGTGACGATGGATTTAACGGACTTTTTGTTTTTAAGGTCCAGGGGAAGCGACACGGTAAATTCGCAACCCTTCCCTGTTCCGGTACTGCTCACCTTAATCCGCCCCTTGTGGTTTTTTACGATTTCCTTGGAAATATACAAACCGATCCCGGCGCCCTCGATATTTTGGGTTTCGTAATTTTGCACCCGGTAGAATTTTCTGAATATCTTTTTCAAATCCTTTTTATCCAACCCCATTCCCGTGTCGGAAAACACGATATCGCAAAATTTCTTTCCCTTGCGAATCTGGACGTCCAATCGGGAACCCGGCGGAGAATACCGCAGGGCGTTGCCCACAAGATTGTTAAATACCATGCGCATGGCCTTTTTATCCATCTTCAAAACGGGATTTTCTTCCACGTTTAATTGTACCTTGAATTCCCGGTCCTCGAACTGTCTGCCAAAATGAGCCATGATCTCCTGTAAAAAAGGTTTCACCTCCACCGGTTCAAATTGGAACTGCAGGATCGTCGGGTCCGATTTGCTGGCCTGCAGTATATTGTCGATCAACCCGGAAAGCCGCTCGGTATCGACCAACATGGTTTCGACAAAGTCGTGGGTTTCCTTTGGAGAAACCGTCTGGTACTTCAGAGTTTCCAGATACAACTGGATGGAGGCCAGCGGAGATTTTAATTCATGGGAAACGCTGGAAACAAAATTGCTTTGCAATTGATTCAAGCGCGCCTGCTTATTCCAATATACAAAAATCAAATAGACCCCGGCAAGGATCACCAGCATCAGGAAACAACCTTCCAGCAAAATAATCCAGTTAAAATCGACCGTGAGGAACCCTGGGTTCAGGCGTTTGGCCAGGTTGCCCAGATTCTGGCTGTTTTTCAGGTACCAATAGATCCACACCCCCATGAGGATGATCCAGGCGACCTGCACGCCGATGAAAATAATGATTGGATGAAACAGGGTCCGTAGTTTGCTCACCCCAAACTCCCGTTGGACGATGATAAAATTACATAACTTTTACATTTACGGCTTCTCAATAGAGGTAGTATATCATGTTGAATTTGATGGTTTTTATACAAACTCATATTAAGAGGTTCGAAATGGGCGACATCGTAAAACTGGACTCCAGATACACCCTCAGCAAAGCGAATATTGCATACTTTGCCTTTCTTCATGCAGGCGCGCTGGCGGCTTTGTTTCCGCCATTTTTCTCCTGGAGCGGAGTGGCGTTGATGTTGTTGTTTTACTGGCTGACGGCCTCGTTGGGCATTTGCCTGGGATTCCATCGCTATTTGACCCATCGCAGTTTCGACCTTCCCCAATGGCTGGCGAATATATTCGTTACCCTGGGCGCCCTGGCCTGCGAAAACGGACCGATCAAATGGGCCGCTCATCACCGGATGCATCACGTCTACTCGGATACGGATAAAGACCCGCACAACGCCAAAAAAGGTTTCTGGTGGTCGCACATGGGCTGGATGATGTTCTGGAACGACCAAATAGACCCGCCGGAGATCGTGAATAAATGGACGCGGGATATCAACGAAAATCGCTACTATAGATTCCTGGACAACAATTATATAAAAATCCAAATCGTTTTAGGTCTGACCTTTTTGGCGCTGGGGGGATGGTCCTGGGTTTTCTGGGGCGTTTTCTTCCGGCTGGTGCTGGTTTACCATGTGACCTGGCTCGTGAACAGCGCCTCCCATATGTTCGGCTACAAAAATTTTCTCCTCGAAAAAGACCTGTCCACCAACTGTTGGTGGGTGGGGCTGTTAGCAATGGGAGAAGGCTGGCACAACAACCATCATGCGCATCCCCAATCCGCGCGCCATGGGTTGCGCCCCTGGGAATTCGACGTCACCTGGCTGGCCATCAGCCTGATGCAAAAACTGAAACTGGCAACCCACGTGAACGTGGTGGCAATGAGTCCTCTGCCCAACGAATCCGAAGACGCCTCTCAGGTCTGGTTCACGGGAGAAATAGTCCGTAAAGCCGCCTGACCCAGCGGTCTTGATCCCGCTCATTCCAACCGTTTTTTATAGCCGCGGTTACGGCGCATTGCGTACGAACCGCGGCGCAATTTACCCTCGCCTCACATTTCGAACTCCACATGGTACCCGGAGTATTTCCTCAAATTAATCACCCGATTTTCAAAAATTAAATACTGGCCCTTGATTCCCCAAAGGGTATCGACAAACTCGCCGATTTTATCCAGGTTGTGGCTGGCGATTTTGTCCGGAACCTTCAAAACCGGGTATTCAAACTCGCGAATGGATTCGTCTTCCAACGCATAGCCGCGCAGGTTTACTGGAAACCATTTTAAAACTTTCCCTCTGATTTCTTTCAAGTCCACAGGGTCGACCTCCCCTTTGAGCATTTTTCTCCAATTGGTCTTGTCGGCCATGTGCTCGGCCAGGGCGACTTCTATCTGCCCCGCAAATTTTCTTTGGGGGGTCCTGGCAATGGGGAGGGCCTGGACGGCGCCCTGATCGATCCACCGGATTGGGGGATTGATCTGGCGGGTGACTCCGACTTTAACGCCGGAGGTTAGAGACAGGTAAACAAAATGATCGACATTACAATAGTCGCGAAAAAACTCGCGGTCCTGCTCGTTGCCGTTTTCATGATCGCAGGTTTCCGGTTTGATGGAACAGGGGGCGTTTTCGGGAAGGTCTCTAAAACAGGGATAACAGTAGCCCCCGCCGTAGGTTTTTTTTAAAGATCGCCCGCATTCCACACAAGCGATCTTTCCCGAAAAACGGACGGAGATTTTTTTGCCCAGGCGATCGGATATCGGCCAGTTCTTTTCATCCAGGCTCAAACTGTAACGGATGGGTCGACCGTCTTCGACGGTCATTTTAAGCAAGTGGCCGGAGACTTTCATGGAGGCAAACGAAAACCGGTTAAAACATTTTCCGGCGGACGCTCCGGATATTGAAAAAATACAAGGCGAACAAGGCGACGAATACGCCTATCAACAGGGTCAGGGAATCCAAAACCAGCAATGCCAGCAGGAATAAAACCAAGTATCCCACAATCGTCAAGTAAACTGATTTCCGTTGATTCATGGCCGCGAGCGTTGGATTGGATT
>JAJDBD010000070.1 GCA_029261575.1 Nitrospinaceae bacterium
CGGAAATCCGGGCGTTGTGCGAGAGAGCGAGCGCCTCGGACGAGGAAAATGGACTAAAAAAACCTGGGATCGAAGGTAAAAAACCCGATTCAATCCAACTTTGGAAAAAATACCCTCTTACGCAAAGCTCTCCTTTGCAAGAGGGGGTTAAAAACCCTCGCCTTTAGGCTTCTACCGTCCTTCCCTTTTTGCCCCAAACAATTTAAAATATCTCCTTTCCGAAACTCCTAACCACAGAGTAGGAATATGCCGGATTGGCTTGTTAAATTTATTGCCGTGCTTATAGATAATGCCGTGCTTTTGGGCGCTTTGGCGGCGGGACTGAGCATAATTGGATTTTTTATAAAACCGATTAAAAACGTACTATTCAAAAAAGAGGAAAAGCCGCCAGATAATAAGCTAATTGATCTGCTGGAAAGTCGACTCACTGAACAAGACAGGAATAACGAGTTTCTGCGAGAGCAGTTGGACCAAGCGCTGAAGGCCCTGAACCAGCAAAAGCAGTCGCCCCAAATCGTTGAGGCGGAAAAGCAATTGGCGGAGGGAAATACCGAACCGGCGCAGGATGTCTTCCGGAAAATTCTGGAGAAGGAAAAAGCTGAAGGACCGTCCGCAAACCAAAAAACCGCCGCCACCTGGCGCAACCTCGGCGCCTTGGCCTACCTGCGCGATACCGAGTCCGCCCTTAACGCCTACAGCCAAGCCGTGCAACTCGACCCCGAAAACCCCGACGGATGGAACATGGTTGGGCGTTTGCAAATACGCATGGGAGAATTGGCCGCCGCCATCGATTCTTTTAACAAGGTTCAAGCCATTGGCGAACAAACCAAAGATAAAAAACTGGAAGCGGTCGCCCTTAGCAACCTGGGGATTGTTTATATGACGCGCGGGGATTTGGATAAGGCCGAGGAGTTCTACAACAAATCGCTGGCTATCGAAAAGGAACTCGGACGCAAGGAAGGCATGGCCAGCGATTACGGCAACCTGGGGATTATTTATAGGACGCGCGGGGATTTGGATAAGGCCGAGGAGTTCTACAACAAAGGGCTGGCTATCGAAAAGGAACTCGGACGCAAGGAAGGCATGGCCAGCGAGTACGGCAACCTGGGGATTATTTATATGACGCGCGGGGATTTGGATAAGGCCGAGGAGTTCTACAACAAATCGCTGGCTATCGAAAAGGAACTCGGACGCAAGGAAGGCATGGCCAACGAGTACGGCAACCTGGGGAATGTTTATAGGACGCGCGGGGATTTGGATAAGGCCGAGGAGTTCTACAACAAATCGCTGAAGATCAACAAGGAACTCGGGCGCAAGGAAGGCATGGCCAACCAATACGGCAACCTGGGGATTATTTATAGGACGCGCGGGGATTTGGATAAGGCCGAGGAGTTCTACAACAAAGCGCTGAAGATCAACAAGGAACTCGGACGCAAGGAAGGCATGGCCATCAACCTGCGAAACCTGGGAATCTTAAAAGAAAAGCAGGGGAAAAATAGCGAGGCGTTGGAGTATTGGAAAGAGTCGGAAGCCTTGTTCCGCGATCTGGGCAATCAAAAACAAGCGGATGAGATTCGCGGGTGGATTGAGGGGTTGGAGGCTGGTTCTGGGGAGTGAGCGGCCAGCCCTACCTACACCCCCCCCCTCACCTATGTCCTCTCCCGCCAGGGGAGAGGAGTTATTTAATTCTCCCTCACCCAGTCCGTCGCTCCGTGAGTGCTCCCGCCAAGGGGGAGGCGGGCGACGCCCGCTGGAAGGGTTTGAAATGCAAGCTCACCCTCAGCCTGCAGATTCCCCGCACAAGTTTCATCTATTGGCCCCGGCGCCTCGCCGGTCCGTGTCCATCTGTGGTTTATTTTTTTTAACTGGGTCCAGCGTCACGCTGGCCAGGCGCTTGCCTGGCAGTGTCGCACTGGCGGTTAAGGCGCTAAAAAACAAATGATTATAGGGAATAATTTGTTGCGTCTCCGGGCGGGATGGGATAAGATATCTCTAACCCATTCAAAGTTATAAACTTACGTCTACCTCTCCCCTGTATTGGGATTGGGCCGGCTCTGAGGCGCCGTCATGAAAAAGCTCTTTATCCTATTGATAGCTTTGTGCTTGTCTCCCGTTCAGGCTTTTGGCTTCGATCACAACCGAGGCGAAAATTATTTTGGGATTTCAGTGGGGGTGGCCTCGCCTTTGGATATCACCGACCTGGAAGCCAACGGCGAGCTTACCGGCACGCCGGTGACCATCGAGGTGGACGATTTATCATTAGATACCGAATTCGCTTTCGGCGCCAAGATCGGGCATTATTTTTCCCACACTCCCTGGTTTGGCGTCGAGGCAAGTTACTACGCGCGATCGCCCGAGGCGGAGCCGCAAAATTCCCGCGATATAGTGAAAGTTGGAAACGGGCCTTCGCAAACTTCCTCGGTGGCCGAGGGCAAGGACGCTTTGGAGTTCGATTACGTCCGCACGATCGGGCTTTCCGCCATGGCGCGGTATCAGGATGACCGGCGTTGGGAACCTTACGGCGGGGTGGGGCTGGCGATCAACTTCGTCAAATACGATTCCATTCGGGCCTTCGATACTGCGGGAACCCTGCTAGGCGTGACGGCGAGTACCGGCGAGGACGATTTCGACGTCGCGCTCGGCCCGCTCGTCACCTTGGGCGTGAACTACAAATTCACCCGAGCCATGAAAGCCTACAGCGAGATGCGCTGGACCTGGTCGCAACACACCATCGA
>JAJDBD010000071.1 GCA_029261575.1 Nitrospinaceae bacterium
AGGATCAAGGAATCGTCGAGCATCAAATCCGTCATTTCCACCGACACCATTCCCCTGAACGAGGAATTGCGGACCAACGAAAAGATAAAAATTTTATCCATCGCTCCCCTGCTGGGCGAGGCGATTTTGAGGATTCATAGCGAATCTTCGGTGAGTTCTTTATTCGATTAATCAGGAGTTATTCATGACAAGCGAGACCAGTTTAAAAGGCAAGATTCGGGAACAAAAAGGCAAGAGCCCGACCCGGAAATGTAGGGGGGAAGGTTTTCTTCCCGGAGTTTTGTACGGGCAAAAAGACAATATTTCACTGACAGTCGACCCCAAGCAATTGAAAAAAATTGTTCATGACAAGGGTCATAATACGATCATCAATCTGGAGCTGGAAGGCGATTCCGCGAAGGGCCGGAAAGTCTTGATCAAGGATCAGCAAACCCATCCCCTGAAACCGGGCTGGTTGCACGTTGATTTTCTTGAAATTGATATGACCCATAAAATATTGATCCCCGTTCCTGTGGTTCTGGTGGGCCAGGCTCCGGGAGAAAAAATGGGCGGCGTTGTCAACCACATCCTGCGCGAAATGAATATCCAATGCCTTCCAGCGGACATTCCGGAAAAGATAGTAGTGCAGATGGAAGAGGTGCAGTTGGATCAGGTGGTTCATATTTCCGATTTGAATTTGTCCGACAAGTTTGAAGTGATGCACGACCCGAAGGAGGCGGTAGTCTCCATCCACGAGGCCAAGGAAAAAGTGGAAGCCGTTGCCGAAGAAGGCGAGGGCGAAGAAGGCGCCGCAACCGCGCAGGAAGGCGAAGCCAAACCGGCAGCCGGTGGAGACGCCCCCAAATCCGAATCCTGATAGCGCGTTTTGTATCTTATTTTGGGGCTGGGAAATCCCGGCCCACAATACGAAACGACGCGGCATAACATCGGGTTTTTGATCGTCGAAGCCCTTGCGGAAAAACACAAGATTTCCATGACCCGCCAGGCCAACAACAGCCTGTTCGGATCAGGAACGGTAGAGGGACTCGAGACGACGCTGGCCAAGCCGCTTACTTACATGAATGAAAGCGGGAGGGCGGCCCGTAAAATGGTCGCCAGCCTGGACCTGGAGCCGGAACGCATGATCGTCGTTCACGACGACGTCGACTTGGCGCTGGGAAAAATAAAAATCAAGCGCCAGGGGGGCGACGCGGGGCAACGCGGCGTCCGGTCCATTATAGGCGCCTTGCAAACAGACGGCTTCATCAGAATCCGGTGCGGCGTTGATCGTCCCTCGCGCCCGGAAGACATGGTCGACTACGTGCTCTCCCCGTTCGACGACGGGGAACTGGAACAAGTTAACGATACTATTGAATCAGCGATACGGTTAATCGAACAAACCCTTCGGGAACTCGACCGTGCAACTCACGATAAGGAGGAAGAATCCTAATGTTTGACGAATACAAAGGCGAACTGGGTTTCGTCGGTATATCCATTTTGGTTTTTATGATGCTCGCGGCGTTCAACGTCTCGGAATACTTCGTATACTCTGCGGTGATTTTTGGCTTCTTCGGCCTGATCGTCGCTTGGAAAGTCTACGAGTATGTCGACGACCAACCCGAAGGCAACGAGAAAATGATGGAGATCGCCGACACCATCCACGAAGGCTCCATGGTCTTCCTCTCGCGCGAATATAAAGTGCTCGCCTGGTTTGTCGGCGTTGTCTCTATTGTGTTGGTTATCGCCATCAGCCTGAACCAGGGAATCTGGATGGGATTATGGACCGCTGTGGCGTACCTTTTGGGAGCGGGCTGCTCCATGCTGGCGGGATTCTTCGGCATGAACGCCGCCACCACGGCCAACGTGCGCACCGCGCAAGCGGCTACCGACGGCGGCGAATCCAAGGCGCTGGACGTTGCGTTTAACGGCGGCGCGGTCATGGGACTGTGCGTCGCAAGCCTGGGACTCGTGGGCGTGGGCGGGCTCTTCCTGTTCTTTGCGCGCGGCGAGTCGATCAGCGTGATCAGCGGATTTGCCATGGGGGCCAGTTCTATCGCCCTGTTCGCCCGCGTGGGCGGCGGCATCTACACTAAAATCGCCGACGTTGGATCCGACCTCGTCGGTAAAGTCGAAGCCGGTATTCCGGAAGACGACCCTCGCAACCCCGGCGTCATCGCCGATAACGTGGGCGACAACGTGGGCGACGTCGCCGGACTGGGCGCGGATATTTTTGAGTCTTATTGCGGCTCCATCATTGCCACCATCGCCATCGGTTCCGGCATGGCCGCCATGCGATTTGAGTACATGGCGCTACCCATTCTTGTCGCCATGGTCGGATTGTTCGCCTCTATTTTGGGAATTCGCTCCATGAAAGTTTTGCGTTCAATGGACCCCGCCGCCGCCTTGCGCTACTCGACGTTTATCAGCGCAGGCGCCATGTTGATCGGGGCCTTGATCATCATCGCCATCCTGGGACTGCCCATGGGGCTGTTCACCGCCTTGCTTGTCGGTTGTCTCGCGGGCATCGCAATTGGACTCATCACTGAACACTACACCGGCGGCAAACCCGTCGTGCAAATCGCGGAATCGAGTCAAACCGGCGTCGCGACCCTCATGATCACCGGAATGGCCATCGCCATGGAAAGTTGCGTGGCGCCGATCATCGCCATCGTAATCGCTATCATGTTCGCCGCCAGCTCCGCCGGATTGTACGGCGTGGCCCTGGCCGCCGTGGGGATGCTGGGCACCGTAGGCATCACCATGTCCGTCGACGCTTACGGACCGGTTGCCGATAATGCGGGCGGTATTTCCGAAATGGCGGGACTGGGAGAAGAGACCCGAAAAGTCACCGACGGGCTGGACGCCGTGGGCAACACCACCGCGGCCATCGGCAAAGGATTCGCCATCGGGTCCGGCGCTCTGACCGCGCTGGCCCTGTTTTCCGCCTACACACAGGCCGCGGGCATTGAGTCCATTAACATCACCAAGCCCCAGGTTATCATCGGGCTGTTGATTGGCGGGAGCATACCGTTCCTCGTCGCGTCCCTGACCATGCACTCCGTTGGACGCGGCGCGATGAAAATGGTTGAAGAGATTCGCCGTCAGTTCAGGGAAATTCCCGGCTTGATGGAAGGCACGGGCAAACCGGATAACGAGCGTTGCATCGACATCAGCACGCAGGCGGCCCTGCAGGAAATGGTCGCGCCGGGCGTCATCGCTATCTTGATGCCGATCCTGATTGGCTACGGTTTTGGCGCGCAGGCCCTGGGCGGATTTTTGGTCGGGGCGACCCTGACGGGCGTGATGTTGGCCTTGTTCATGGCTAACGCAGGCGGCGCCTGGGACAATGCTAAAAAATATGTTGAGCGCGGAAACCTCGGCGGTAAAGGCTCCGACGCCTACCATGCCACCGTTGTGGGCGACACCGTGGGCGATCCTTTGAAGGACACCTCGGGACCGGCGATGAACATTCTCATCAAGTTGATGTCCATCGTTTCGCTGGTTTTGGCGCCTCTGTTTTTGTAATCGCGCTATAATACAACCGGGACGGGGGTTTCCCGTCCCGGTTTTTTTTTGCCTTCAAGACGGCGCGTACATGACACAAGATTTGATCCGCTTCGGATTTCACGATTTCCTCAACGCCCAACCCTTGCTGGTTCCCCTCAAGCGGCTCGCTTCCCAGGCCGGTTGCGAAATGGTCGTCGGTTCCCCTGCTGAAATCGCGGACCAACTGGCCCAGGGGAGCCTGGACCTGGGGATGATCCCTTCCATAGAATTTCTGAAATCCGCGGACCGCTACGAATTGCTTCCCGCCGTGAGCATCGCCTCGCGCGGGGTCGTCGGCACCGTGCTGTTGATTTGCAACAAACCGGTAAAACAAGTCCGGACCCTGGCGCTGGACGAGCGCTCGCGAACCTCGGTCGCGCTGTTGATGTTGCTTTTGGGAGAGGTGTGGCCGAGCGAAACCATTGTGCGCCCCGCGGAACCCGACATTGAAACCATGCTGAAGGAAAACGACGCCGCGTTGATCATCGGCGACCAGGCCCTGCACGCAAAAAAATACAGCCAGGGAAGGACAGTGTTCGACCTCAGCCAGGCCTGGTATGAACAAACCGGGAAAACCTTCGTCCACGCGGTGGTGGCGGTTCCCCAGGAGACGGTTCTTGATTCCCGAATCCGCGAAACCGTCAAGGAAGCCAAACGGCAAGGGAAGACCAACCTGTCCTTGCTGGCAAAATCGCTCGCGCCGGAGCACAACCTGAGCGAAAAGGCGTGCGAGACTTATCTGAGGGAAAACATCATTTACGATTTAGGGGAGGAAGAGCTGGAGGGGCTGGTGCATTTCCGCGACCTGTGCGTCGAAAAAGGCCTGCTGAAAATCAAACACCCGATCCGGTTTTCGTAACCGCCAGGCAAGCTCCTGCCGACGAAGGCGCCGGGGCCAAATAAAAATAGAGAAACGTTGTCAGTGGTCGGTTGAAAGTTGTCAGTTTAAGGAAAAATATTCAGACGTAAACCATTGGGTCCAGCGTCACGCTGGCGGTTATTTGAATAGGCTCAGGACGAACTGGAAGAGATATTCGAGGGCGTCGCCAAGCACTTTAAACAAACTCGCAATCAGGGATTCCACCATATCCAGGTAATACTGAACTTCTTTGGTACGGGGCTGTTGACCGGCGGCATGCCGCTTTTTGCCGCCATGCTTTTTGGGCGCGGGGGCGATTGACTCGGTAGAATGGTCGCTTGCTTCCGGCGCCTCTGCGACTACCGCCGCAACAGGAGCGGCCTCTTCTGCATGGCTGGTGGAAACGTCTTCATGCGAAGCCTCGGCGTGCTCTTCGGCATGTTCTTCGACAGGAACTTCTTCTGGATGCGGAGCCTCGGCGTGCTCTTCAGGAGACGCTTCTTCGTGCGCCGCTTCCTCGACGTGCGCTTCTTCTACGGGATGCTCTTCCGCAGGAATTTCTTCGTGATCCGGGGCTTGGGCGATTTCTTCGACAGGAACTTCTTCTGGATGCAGAGCCTCAGCGTGCTCTTCAGTAGAAGCTTCTTCGTGCGCCACTTCCTCGACGTGCGCTTCCTCTACGGGATGCTCTTCCGCAGGAACTTCTTCGTGATCCGGGGCTTGGGCGATTTCTTCATCCGGGACTTCCTCGGCATGCGCCTCTTCTACGGCATGTTCTTCCACCGCTTCTTCAGCGACTTCCAAAGCCGGGATTTCTTCGCCATGCGCCGGTTCAACCGGAGTGTCTTCGGCGGGGATATCTTCATACAGTCCGTCTTCTAAAGCAGGAATCCCATCGTCATGCGCCTCTTCTACCGGATGATTCTCCGCTTGCGCATGCTCGTCGGCGTCTTTTTCGGCGGAAACTTCTGTATGCGTCGTTTCGGCTGACTCTTCAGCGGCGTCCGGGGTTTCTTCCGGGGCAACATTTACAGCCTCTTCTTCTATTATTAAATCTTCAGTTTTTTCGGGCTTGACGGCTTCCAGAGCGGGGGCGACCTGGAGGCTGGCTTCTTGCTCGGAGGGCGCCTGGGATCTCTCCTGAGCCATGTAAATACCGAACGCGAGAGCGGAAGCGATAACGATCAAAAATAAGTAACCGGACTTGGAAGCCGACTTTTTATCTCCGGCGGGCGGCGCCTTTTGGTCGGCGGCGGCCTTCTCGACTGGCGGTCTTGGGGGTTGAGGGACGGGCGCTTGCCCGGCGCCGGGCGCAGAAGCAGGCTTTGACGGCTCTTCGGGTTTTGGAGGCGTTACGGATTCCGATTCTACTTTTTTTCCGTCGTCCTGATCCTGAGAGGCTTTGGGTTCCTCCGCAGCTTTCTTTTCCTCTTCATTTTCCGAAGAATTTCCATGCTGATTGTTTTTTTTCTTTTTCATAACTCGGGAGATCGAGGCGGTTGGTTTTAATGGATGATTTTATTCAAAGGATATTCCGCAATGTCTTCCGCTCCGGCGCTTTTAAGATCCGGCGCAATTTCCCGCACCAGACTTTCGTCCAGAATGACGTTGACGTCCACCCAGTCCGGGTCGCTCAATTCGGATATCGTCGGCCTCATGCCCGGCGGCAGAATTTTCATGACTGCGTCCAGGCTTTTTTTCGGCATGTTCATCATCAAACCGACTTTATTATTGGCCGCCATCGCGGCTTTCAGCATCAGAACGAGCCGGTCCACCTTGCGCCGCTTCCATTCGTCCCGGCTCGCGTTTTTGTTCATGATGAATTTGGTGTTCGACTCCAGCAAGGTCTCGACGATACGGAGGTTGTTGGCGCGCAGGGAGCTTCCGGTTTCGGTGACTTCCACGATGGCGTCGACCAGCTTGGGGGCTTTGACTTCAGTAGCGCCCCAGCTAAACTCAACGTTGGCTGTCACGCCGTGTTTCTTGAGATATTTTTCGGTCAGGCCGACGGCTTCAGTGGCAATGCGCTTGCCCTCCAGGTCCTTGACGCTTTTAATGGACGAGTCGTTGGGAACCGCCAGGACCCAGCGCACGGGTCGGCTCGAGGCTTTGGAATACACCAGGTCGGCGATTTCCTCTACGTCCGCGCCGTTCTCCTGGATCCAGTCCTTGCCGGTGAGACCGGCGTCGAGAATGCCGTCCTCAACATAACGCGCGATTTCCTGGGCGCGAATGAGCATGCACTCGATCTCGTCGTCGTCGATGGAAGGGAAATAGGAGCGGCTTTTGATGGTGATGTTATAACCCGCTTTTGCAAACAATCTGACGGTGGCCTCTTCGAGGCTTCCTTTGGGAATGCCTAACTTCAATACGTTGCCGCTCATAAAAATTAAGTCGCCTCTAAAAATTTTCGCTTCAGGATTTTTAAACTTCGTCTTTCAATCCGTCGCCGCTCGTAAAAATTAAATTACTGCGCAAAATTTAATTTTTCGTCAGGACTTCTTGTAAACTTCGTCGGGGTTGAAGACCTTTTCTTCAATCACTTTCACGTCGCCGTCGACCTTGCGGAAGAAGCAACTTGTGTAGCCTTTGTGACAGGCCGCTTTGCCCACCTGTTCGACCTTAAGGAGCACCGTGTCGTCGTCGCAATCCACGAACACTTCCTTGACCACTTGAACGTTGCCGCTTTCTTCGCCCTTCATCCATTGCTTGTCCCGAGAACGGCTGTAAAACCAAGCCTTTCCGGTTTCCAATGTTTTTTCCCAGGCGATGGAATTCATGTAGGCGAGCATCAAGACTTTACCGCTTTCCGCGTCTTGAATTATCGCCGGCACCAAGCCGCCCTGTTTTTCAAAATCCAGCTTCATTAAATTGTCTCCCGGTGAGCGTGGCAATTTAATTTATTATTGATTTTCTGTCAACATTATAATAGCCTTGAAAATAACCAACGCCAAGGGCCGCGCGCCTAATCCTTTACAAATCAATATTAACTTGCGAGGCGTTCCAAAGCCCGGTCTGGCGCTATCGGAATTTACCCGCGGAGAACTTTTTCTATGCCTTCTTTAAGTGGATATCGAATTTATGATACCGCCGAGCCTTGTAATTATACGGGGCAAAAACTGATCGACATGATGAATAAAATCCTGGACGATCATACCGATCCCAAGGGACGGGAACTCAGTCTGCACGGCTGTTGCATCGGCCCCATGGGGCTGGAGGTGATCGCCAGGGATCCCCGGTTGGAGAATATCAAACGCCTCAACCTGGGCGGCAACAAGATCGGCGACGAGGGATGTTCCATCCTGGCGCACACGCCGGTTTTCTCCAAGCTACAGTGGCTGGAGTTGGGCGGCAACCGGATCGGCCCCCAGGGCATTCAGATTCTCATGAAGTCGGAGGTGCTTAAGAAATTAAAAACCCTCAACCTTTATTTGAATGTTTTGAAAGACGAGGGAGTCAAATTTCTCGCCAAGGGCAACCAGCTCGATCGTCTGGAAGAAATGGATCTGGCGCAAAATGAAATCGGCGACGAAGGACTGTTGGCTCTCGCCTATTCGGACCGGTTTCCCAATCTGGTTTCTCTGGCCCTGGACAATAATTTCGCCACGCGATCAGGAAAGACCGACGCCAAACTCGGTCCCAATTTCAAAAAACTGGATTCTTTAAATATCTAACCGGTTGCCGGGAAAAATTTTATGGAAAACGACTCCTCCTACGGTAAAGGATCATTCCTGATCGCCAACCCGGTGCTCCCGGATCCGAATTTCTCCCGGACCGTGGTGCTGTTGTGCTCGCATAACGAGGAAGGTTCTTTCGGACTCGTCGTCAACCGGTCGGCGGACCTTTCGATCGCCGATATTTTCTCCGACGAAAAGCCGATGGACGATTATCCCGGTTCCGTGTACGTGGGCGGTCCCGTCGCCCAGTCCCAGGTGTTTTTTCTCTGCCGCTCGGACGTTCCACTCGAGGAGTTGGATCACGTTTGCGACGACGTTTACCTTGGGATGAAATGGGAAAGCCTGGAAGAGGTGTTGCCGTCCCTGAAAAACCCGGAACAGGACGTCCGGTTTTACATGGGCTACTCCGGTTGGGCCGCAGGCCAGTTGGAACACGAAATGGAACACCGCAGTTGGTTGACCTGCAACGCCCAGGGCGCATTTGTGTTCGCTCCGGACGAGGACGGCATCTGGGCCAACGTCGTGCGCTCCATGGGACAAAAGTACGAGTACCTGACGCGCGCCCCCGAAAACCCGCAATGGAACTAGCCGGGCAGGCGCCCGGAGGCAGCGCTGAAAAAATTTGGACAGGATTTACAGGATAAAGAACGAGGGTTTAATCTTTTTGGTTGTTTAAAATATATATCCTGTCGATCCCGTTAATCCCGTCAAAGTTTTTGAAGTTTTCAGATAAAGCCATCCGTGTTCATCACTGGTTCCAACTTTTTAACTGTTAACCATGACCCTCTACCAACCGCCTCCCTCGGAACAAGTTTACACTTGTTGCGTTCCCCTGAAATATTACGGCTATGCGCTGGCGGATTATTTCGCCGACCGCTTTCCCTACCTGGAACGGGAGGAATGGACGCAAAAAATCCTTGGCGGTAACGTCACCGTCAACGAGCGTTGCGAGCCGCCGGATTATTTATTGCAACCGCACGACCGGATTGTGACGCGCATGGGTTTGCGGAGCGAGCCGCCGGCGGACCGGGAACTGGAAGTCATTTACGAAGACGCGCGCATCCGGGCGTTCAACAAAAAAGCGCCGATCCCCGTGCACCCCTGTGGACGTTACTTTGCAAACAGCATGACCGAGGTTTTAAAAATCGCGTATCCCGGCGAGACGCCGCGTCCGGCGCAACGCCTGGACGCCACCACCACCGGAGCGTTGGTGTTTGCCAAAACGCGGGAAACGGCGACGGCTCTGTCGAAACTGTTTTCCCAAAATAAAGTTCGCAAGGAATACCTCGCGCTGGTCGAAGGCGCGCCAAAAGAAAAACTATTTACCGTCGACGTCCCCATCGGGAAAATTCGCGGCTCGGCGCGGGGAACGGGCGAGAATGCGCTCAAGCCTCAGTCCGCGCAAACGGACGTCGAATGGTTGTCCACGCTCAACGGACGTTCCCTGCTGAAGGTCGTTCCGCGCACCGGGCGGACCAATCAGATTCGCGTGCACCTGGCACATTGCGGCCTCCCGATCGTCAACGACGCGGTGTATGGCTCCGCCAAAGCGGAGGAGGAACGTTTTCAATACGGCCTGCACGCCCACCGGCTGGAATTTGATTCTCCGGACGAATGGCCGGTTCTGGCGGCTCCGCCTCCGGATCATTTCCTTCCCTATTTATTGGAAGGCCTTCGGCCTTATTAAATCCCCTCGCCTTCATCCTCTCCCCCGGTGGGGAGAGGAATAAAGAGAGGCTTTGCTCCAGTATTGGCACGGGTTTTTGACGCGCCGCCAAAAAATTTTTAATAACTCCTCTCCCTTGAGGGGAGCGCTCACGGAGCGGCGGGCTGGGTGAGGGCGCTTAATAACTTTACCTTTTTTCTTTCCAAGGTCGGCTTATGCAAGGACCTCTATTTGTTAAAAGCGGTATAATCTTGCGATGAACCAAACGGTAAAAACTCCTGAACCGCCTGTGGAATCCAGACCGCAACAAGAAGGCGCATTGATCCATAAAATGCGCAACCCGTATTGGATGGCCCCGATGTCGGGAATCTCCGAGGTGTGCCTGCGCCAGATCATGGACGAAATGCAGGCCGGGGTGGTGATTTCCGAACTGGTTTCCGCCAAGGGCCTGATCTACTCCTCGGGAAGAACCCGGCAGATGATTCGGGTTCACGAGAAGCCCGGAACGCTGATCGGCGTTCAGTTGTTCGGCGAGTCCGCCGACGATATCGTGGAAGCCGCCCGGCAAGTCGCGGAGACCGGGGCGGCTTTTCTGGACCTCAACCTGGGATGTCCGGTGAAGAAGGTGGTGAAAAAGGGATGCGGCTCGGCGCTCATGCGCGATCCCGCTAAACTGGAAACCTTCCTCGGCAAAATCAAACGTGGGATCGATCTGCCGCTCACGGTAAAAATGCGCACCGGCTGGAACGACGCCGAGATCACCATCCACGAATGCGTGCAGGCGGCCTACAACGCCGGGTGCGAATGGGTGGCGGTGCACGGCAGAACGCGGGCCCAGGGTTACGACGGTTTAGCGGACTGGGATTTGATTGCGGAAGTGAAAGCCCGAGCCAAACTGCCCATCATCGGCAACGGCGACGTCCGCTCGGCAGAAACCGCCCGCAGGCGGCTGGATGAAACCGGCGTCGACGCCGTGATGATCGGTCGCGGCGCATTGAGGAATCCGTGGATATTCAAACAATGTATGAGGTTGATGACGGACCGGCGGGACCCCGCGCCGCTGGAACTCATCCTGCGCTATAAGGACTTGCTGGAAGGCGTTTACGAAACCCGCCGGACTTTAATTTACCTGCGCAAACTGGCCGCATGGCTGGCCTTTGGCTATCCCGGCGCGGCGGCTTTTCGCGGCAGGATGTACCAGGCGCTCAGCGTTAACGAAGTCATGGAATGCGCGCAAACTTTTTTTGACGCCTCCTCCTCTCTGCCCGTCCCAAAATTCGAGGAGACCGAAGCTTTCATGATGGGCGGTCATGGATGAGTCATGGAACCCTTTAAAGCTCAACCTTTTTGGGCTATAATCGAGTTTGGCGGCGTTCTACTTGCTTCCGAAAAATTTTTGTGGAGGGCGAACCGTGATGGACATGCTTCCTAAATTCAGGGTCTTGTTCAGGTTTGGGTATGCAATTATCCTGGCTGGGATTTTATTTTCCGGTTGCGCGTCGATGGACGATTGGCAAAAAAACAGCGGCCAGGGCCAGTCGCGCACTTATTCAGCCTCCATCCAAACGGTTTGGGACGCTTTACCGGCGGCGCTGAAAAACGTTGGACTCCAGACTGTCGAGGCCAATCGGGACCAGAATTATTTGCTCGCCGAAAGAGGTTCGCCGCGATTTGACGACGGCGAAAAGGTCATGGTCTTTCTGCAATCCATGGAAGGGTCCCAGACCCAGGTCAAGGTTTCCACGCGCCTCCACTGGTCCAGCAACGTGCTGGCGGAGGAATGGTCAAGCGCTCTGTTGAACCGGCTGGACAAAACCCTTTCCAAGGGGCCTTGATTTAAATGGGTCGGACTCCGATTCACCGGGCCGCGCGGCGCCCCGCTTTTTATTTAACGCTCGCCTTTGCGCTGGTTACTGGTTTGTCCCTGCAGGGGTGCGCCGCTTTTTTCGAGTGGCAGAAAGATACCGGGCCGGGAGAGGAACGCCTCTATTCCGTTCCTTTCCAGAAGGTGTGGAATGCGTCGTTGCAGGCCGTCGACGAATTGGGTCTGGAGCTTTGGGACGTCAATAAACGCGAAAATCTGATCCTGGCCAAGGGCCGGTCGTCGCCTTCCAGTTACGGCGAAAACATGGCGATCTACGTTGTCGAGGTCGACAAGGTCAGCACGCGCGTCAAGGCGCATTCCAAAAGAAAGTGGCACAGCAACCTTCTGGCCGTCAACTGGGAAGAACCTTTTCTCGACAGGCTGGAAGTTTTGATCGGGGTAGCCAAACCCAAAGCGGAGCCAAAGGAAGAAGTCAAAGAAGCGCCGCCGGAACAATAACCGTTTACAAAGGAAACGCCGTGAAGGGGTTGAAACAAGATCAGATCATAGAACTGCTGGGCCGGATTCCGTTCTTCAAAACCTTTTCCGCCGAGGAGAAAAAATATTTCTCCTCCATGGACTGCAACGTCTACCGCTATGTCGGGGGCGAAAATATCATCAAGCAGGGGGACGAGGAATATGCTCTTTACATCGTGCTCAGCGGGAAGATACGCATCACGCGGGACATTCCGCGCGGGCCGAACCAGAAACCCAAGGAAATATTTTTGACTCGACTGGAAGCCGGAGCGGTGTTCGGCGAGATTTCGCTTTTGGCGCGCCAGCCCAGGACCACCAGCGCCTACTCGGAAGGGGAAACCATTCTGGCAAAAATCGACGGCGATTTTCTCGAAAACCTGGATCCCGTTCTGCAAAACAAAATCAATAAAAACCTGATCAGCCTTTTGGTCCAGCGGCTGGAAGATATGAACGCGCAACTGATGCAGTTCGTCCGCTAACCGGCGCCGATACAGAAAAAATTTGGACAGGATTGACAGGACAAAGAAAAAGGATTTAATCCTTTTGGCAACTTCATTATATATCCTGTTTATCCCATTAATCCTGTCAAAGTTTTTGAAGTTTTCAGATGAAGTTCTCGGTGTTCATCTGTTTCATCCGTGGCCAGGCAAGCGCCTGGAAGTAGGTTTCTGCGACTCTGGCAAGAACAATGACACGCAAAGGCGAGCCTGCATCTCAAACTTTTCCTCCGGGCGTTGCCCGGTCGCCGCACAAATCCCGATCCCAAAGAATAAAAGAATCCGAAGTCGCGCTCTACGGCTGGAACGCCTGCCTGCGGGCCTTTGAGCGTCGCCCGAAAGATCTATTGCGTTTGTACTTTTCCAAAGAGCGCGCGCCCAAACTCGCCGCCGCAAAAGCCTGGTGCCGGGAGAACAAACTCCCCTACCGCCTGCTGGAAAACGCTGATCTGGAAAAAGCCGCGGGAACCGTTCACCACGAAGGCGTCGTGATGGTCCTGCGTCCGTTAAAGCTCCTCAGCGTGCACGATATGATTCGCGGGACCTGGCCGGATAAACCCTGGTGGTTGGCGCTGGACCAGGTATCGAATCCGCACAACGTCGGCGCGGTCCTGCGCTCCTGCGCGTTTTTCGGCGCGACGGGGATGTTGTTGAGCCGCGAGGGGGACCAGGCGCAATTCGGCCCCTCCGCCGCGCGCATGGCCGAGGGCGGGCTGGAAACCACGCCGGTGTATGAATGTGGGAATCTGCCTTCCGCCTTACGCGATTTGCGTTCCAAAAAAGTTTTTGTGCTGGGGCTGGACTCCAGGGCGAAAACGTCGTTGTACGATTTGAAAATAACTTTTCCCTGCGCGGTCGTGTTGGGCAACGAGCGGGAGGGACTTTCCGCCCAGGTAAAAAGCCGTTGCGACCAGGTAGCGCGCATCCCCGGAACGGCGGACATGGAATCGCTCAACGTCTCCGTCGCCGCCGGAGTGGTCTTAGCCGAGATGGCGCGGCAACGCCGGGGTAGCCCCCGGGGGCAGATGGCGTAACTTATTTGGGGAACGCTACGCGCTTTGGAGCGATTGCATCATCAACTCTGCCTCCACGGCGAGTGGCAGCGTGATGCTGGACCCGGTTAAAAAAAGAACCCGCCGATGAACACAGATAAAAAACCGATTATTGTCGCCGGAAGTGACTGTTTAGGGGTGAATATTAGGTGAGGTCAAGTTAGGAATTAATATCCATCATTCCGCAAGATTTTATTCGGGCTTTGGGGGTAAATCCTTAGCTGACTTATTATCAAGCATTTCATCTCTATAATTTCTTAAAGCAGTTTTAGCCCCCTCCATGTTTTGCTTATGTTCATCTATTTCTTCTTTGCCTAACTTTCGAGCATGAGGATTATTTTGTTTATCAAGCGTCAATTCAGCTAATTGGATAGGGCCTTTTATTCCCCCGGGATTTAAATCGATAGCATGTTGAAGCGCCCAAACTGTAGCGAATAAACCATCTTTTCTTTTTGGTTGGCCTTTTTCCCAAAAAACTTCACGAATAAAACCTAAAAAGGGATCAACAATAGTTTGTCCGCTTCCCATGGAAACATACCAAATATTTGCATCCTTGAGTTCTGGTTGAAAATTGGTTGTTGGAAATTCGCAAAGGTGGAAATTCTTTCCCAAAGGGAAAGCTACTAAAGCTCCATATCCAAAACCTACTTTTCCAGCCCCACGGTTTAGTTGGTCGATAAAAGTTTCACTAAAATCTTGAATCGCCAGTTTTGATAAAGTTTTGGTTACATGGAATTGACTGAATTTGTTGGAAAAAAGTTTTTCTTCGGAGGATGATTTTTTAATAATAGCGTTGAATCGTTGCCCTAAACCCACCTCGCCTGTTCCGGCAAGGATTATCCTATTATCAAGGATATCTATCTTTTGGATTGGTTGCTCTATTGTTGGTAAACCAGCATTTCCGAATGTTGAAGCACTGTCGGCCCCGATGACGATTCCATCTTGACAAAAAACTCCAACGATAACCGTCATTATTATTCTTGGAAAACGCTATTGGCTTTCATATCAGGATAAGCTTTGTAAATCGTAGAAACTAATTCGGAGAAGGACAAGCTACGGACAAATTGAGATAATTTGACAATATATTCTTGAATAGGTGAATCAAGTTTTTCAAGAATTTCTTTCCCTTTTTCCTGACCTGAATTAGTTAGGCGGTAAGAGTTCCATTTCCCATGGATAATTTCAACCATACCTTCTTGAGAAAGTTCTTCCAGTTTTCTATATACACCAACATCAAAGGGGCCGTAATCATATGGCTCAAAATTAAAATGAGATTCTCCAGTTTGGGCCGGAATTTCTTTCTGCAGAACAAAAAATAGTTTTTGGACTTGAACGGGTGTATGTTCAGCACCGTTTGCTGGGGCAAGTGCCGCCAAAATAAATTCTCTGGTATCCATGACTCCCTCAAATTGAAATATTTCAAAAAGCCCAACTATTTGATTAATAAGGCTTTCCTTGATTCAAAAGCCCCCATGATAGAACTTATACTCCAGAGGGTCTCTTGTCAACCCTGTTTCCGCCAATTTAACTGATTAATCTTCCAATCGGCAAATGCTTCTGTTGAGGCTTACTTCTTAATTATATTCCTCAACCAAAGGTTTTCAAAGAAACTAAGCTATCAAACCTTCACAAAGCAAAGGATTACCTAAAGGCATTGAACAAGTTTTAGTGGATTGTTTTAGTAAAAAAAATTGAATAAAATTTATTAAGATCGTCGGTAACCAAGAAGAGGCGGCGCTCGTCGCCGGGGATTTCAACCTGCGTCTTGTTTTTTTCTCCGCCAAAACTCCCAACCGAGCCACAGGTAAAAAGGCAAATACTCCACCCATGGAAGCCAGGGAACAAACTCGCCCATCCCCTGATAATCAAAATAAAAGTCCAGGTAGTACATCCCCACCAGCCCCGTCAGCGCTATCCACGGCCCGCGCGGGAAAAAACAAAGGAACGGCACGGTCCAGCACAGGTACCAGGG
>JAJDBD010000072.1 GCA_029261575.1 Nitrospinaceae bacterium
CCCTTGAGGGGAGAGGGCTGGGTGAGGGTGCATAATGACTTTGCCCTTTTTCCGTTCATGATCGACTTACGCAAAGCTCTCCTTGCAAAGAGGGTGGGGGTGATTCTTCCTCTAAAAAGTTCAATGGTTTTTTTTGCGTTGTTGAAACTTTTGGAATCCCCCCAACCCCATTTGCAAGGGGGAGCCATTTAAATTGTCAACTGCCAACCGAATATCTCTTAACAGTAGAGCCGAAATCGGCTGGGCGGTATTGGATTGAAAAGAAAATTTTTACAATCGCAAACTACTGCCTCTGCGGCGAGCAGTTGGCGAGGTCGATCAGGGTTTGTTTGGCTTGTTCAAAAATATCTTTCAGCGAGTCAGGCAGGCTTCCATTGGCGCTTTGCGCGTTGCGCGCGGTGTAAAGCAAAACCTGATGCACGAGGCATTCGCCTTCGGGCAGGGTTTCCAGGGTTTTCAACGCCTGGTCCCGGGCGCCGGACTCCAACAGGTAAACGCCGTACAATAACGCGGCGACGGCTTGCCCCTTTCCACTGGAAATGCGAATGGCGGCTTCGTAGAGCTTTGCGATATCTTTTCTCTGGTCTTTTTGTTGCAGGGCGTTTTGAATTTTAAGCAGGAAGACGGGCGTCTTGGTATTGTCGTATCCGGCTTTCCAGGTTTTCAGGGCGTCCTTGTCCTTCCCTGTATTGGAGTAAAAATCCCCCAGAGCCAGATAGGAAGCGGTGTGTTGATTGTCTTCCCGAATCGCTCGCTTCCATTCGGTCAATGCGGTTTCCGAATCGTTTTTTTCAAAACACATTTTGGCGTTGGAAAAAATGATATCGCTAAAGCGTTTTTGTTCCCGAGCGAGCGCTTCCTTGCCGTTGACCAGGGGAAGGATTCTTTTTTGGGCTTCGTAAGCGTTTCCCCAATCTTTCGCATTTTCGTAAACGTCCCGGATTTTTTTCAGGGCGGGGATGGCGTTGCGGTCGAGGGCGACAATTTGTTGCAGGGCCTCGATTTGTTTTTGGGGTTCGCGGTTACTTTCATGATCTTCCGCCAGCGCGTAAAGAACCCGGATGTTTGAAGGCTCGACGCTTCGGGCTTTCAGATGCGCTTCCAATGCTTCCGCGGCGCTCCCCTGCGCTTGCAGGCTGACGCCCAGTCCGTACAGGGCTTTGGCGTTATTTTTTTGCCTTGAAACGATTTTCCTGAAGAGTTTTTCGGCTTTTTCGTAATGCCCAGCCGCCAGGGCGTTATCCGCCTGATCCAGGGCTTTTTCTATCTCTCGCGCCTGATTTTCCCGGTCGCGGCGCCGGGAGGCGGCTCTGGAAATTCTAAAAGAACCTTTGACGCCTTCCACCCAGGAGAACAACCCGGTGAGGCCGACCCCTAACAGCGCGGCGCCCAATAGCACCACCACTTTGGGCAGTTCCCACGAAAAACTTTGGGTGAAATAGACTTCCATTTCGCCGGGGTTTAGAAATGCGACATAGATGGACAGTCCGGCGATCACAATCAGGATCAAATATAGTTTTAACGACACGACTTTCTTAGCTCCATAAAGTTTAGGGCGCCTCGCCGGCAACGGTTTAAATTTTTAATTGAGAACCCTCGTTCAGTTCAGTTCCTTGTTGTTGAGTTTGTCGAGGCGTCTTTCCTCTTCTATACTTTCCAGGCATTGCACGCAGTGGCGCGCGAAGGGCACCAGTTCCAGGCGCGCTTCGGGAATCGGTTTTTCGCAATTTTTGCAGATTCCGTAAATGCCTTTTTTAATATTATCCAGGGCTTCTTCCACCTGCTTGAGTTGACCCCAATCTTGTTCGCCCAGGTTGAGCATCAACTGCCGGTTGGTGGAGCGCGCGGCGTCGTCTGTTATATCGGGTTCCGCGTCGACGAAATCTTCCTGACTGCTTTTCAGTTTTTTGGCCACGTTGCCCAACAATGAAGCGCGAATATCTTCGAGTTGATTTTTAAATATTGGAAATTTGTTTGAATCCATATTAATGAAGGACTCCCCAAACAGGATTATTAAATTTGCGGCTGGGCGTCTAGCGCCGGGACGTCGCCCCAAAGCCGTTCCAGATCGTAATGGGTCCGGACGTCTTTTTGAAAAACGTGAACCATGGCGTCCTGCAAATCGACAATCACCCAGTTCCCCTCGGAGTACCCTTCCATCGCCGACGGTTTGAGCGGAGCCGCTTTTTCCAGAATAAAATCGACAATAGCCCGCACTTGAACCTGGGTGTTGCCGCTACAAATAATAAAGCAGTCGGTCAACTCGGACCGCGTCCGTAAATCCAGAACCAAAATGTTGAAAGCTTGTTTTTCAGCGGCGGCTTCGACGACGAGGCGCTGAAGTTCATTTAACGACTCATTCATTCAACGCTAGGATGGGCCTCGGCTTGATATAAAAGAAGCCTCATAATATATTTTTCAACTTCGGGAGGCAACATTTTTTTAACGGACTTTCCGGCCCGTATTCTGGCGCGGATATCGCTGGAAGATATATCGCGGGTGTTCAGGCTTAGAAAGGAAACGGTTTTATTTCCGCCTCGATTTTTATATACCGCAAGGTCTGATCGCGACGAGCCGGAAGATTCTTCGCTCTCCCAGGTTCCCGGTAAGGTTTTCAGCGCTTCTGTAAAAACGGCGGCCTCGATACCCGGTCGGGCGCCGACAATGATATGGCTCAGTTGTAAAATCCGCTCCGGGTCTTTCCAGGTTCTCATATCCTTAAACGAGTCGAGTCCCAGGATCAGGCTCCATTCCGAAGGCTCGGGGGTCTGGACGATCTGTTCGAGGGTGTCGACCGTGTAGGAGACGCCGCCGCGTTGCAATTCGATTTCCGAAAGATCGTTCGCCGGGTTGCCGCCTGTTGCCAGTCGCAACATTTCCAGCCGGTGATTGGCGGGGGCGGGCTGGTCGGATGTTTTGTGCGGCGACAGGTGAGTGGGGACCCAAAGCGTCATGTCCAGCGACAATTTTTGTCGTACTTGGTCTGCAAGGTCCAGATGCCCCCAATGCACCGGATCGAAACTGCCGCCCAGGACGGCGTATTTTTTGGCGCGCGGCGTATTCATCCTCGGCCTGATTTTAATCGCCCATTTTTCAACGGGAATTCGTTAAAATATTTTTTGCTCAGGACTCGGTTTATCATTGTTCCGTGTATAATATGGACTCGCAAGTTCAAGAAAAAATCAATAAAAACCCGGCTCATGAATTTCGGCATGGAATTTGCCTTGCATAGTATTAGCTTCTGCGGGGAGTGTAAATCTTAATCAACGTTGAAGGAAGCTTTCCGGGCCAATGCAAAGGCATTGGAACCTTATTAATACGGGGAGAAAAGTTATGATGCAGGCGCAATGGATCAAGAACGAAAAAGGTTTTACCCTGATCGAATTGCTGATTGTAATCGCCATCATCGGAATTCTGGCCGCCATCGCAATTCCTCAGTTCAATCAGTACAAGGTTCGCGCTTATGATTCAGATTCCAAAGCCAACCTGCACAACCTGTATCTGGCCTGTCACGCTTACTGGACGGATACCTCGTCTACGAATAGTTGCGACCTGGCCAAGGCCAAAGAGGCCACTTACGGTTACGTTCAATCAAGCAAGATGACCGTGGTCGCCGCCGCCGCAGTTGTAACGACGTTCGCCGCGACGGCGCAACATATTTCCAGCACCAAGGTGTTGTCTATGGACAATAACGGCAATATTACTTCCCCATAAATCAATTGACGCCCCCTCCCGTTCTATTTTTTAGAAGCGGGAGGGGGGATTTTTTTTTGGGGACTGATAAATTTAGGCCGTCCCTGAGGGGCGGTTACGTTAATATTGGATTGGAACAAGTTTTGTCGGTCTACCTGACCATTTTTGTCGGTTTTCTCAATTTTGGCGGATGCTCCCGACGGAGAAGAAAACTATGGAAAAGCAACTCGTTATTTATGAATAGGTTGAGTGTTGTTGCGGATTTGGGTTTTAATTTTGGCGCTTAGTTTGCTTTAATTAAACCTAGAGACGAATTGATTGTTTTTAATATTAAAAAGGAGAAAAGAAATGTTAAGAAAGCTTTCGATCAAAAATGAAAAGGGTTTTACCTTGATCGAACTGCTGATCGTTATCGCCATCATCGGTATTCTGGCGGCTATCGCGATCCCGCAGTTCAACCAGTACAAAACCCGGGCCTATGATTCCGACTCCAAGGCCAACCTGCACAAC
>JAJDBD010000073.1 GCA_029261575.1 Nitrospinaceae bacterium
CGTTGGGGCGCCGCTAATTTTCGTATCTGGACAGCGCAAGCCGCTTGCGATTAGCTTTGCTAGTCCCTGCCCGGCTTGCGCCGCCATCTATCAAAAATTCTCTGGCGCAGAATGGACAGAATTAATGAGTCCTGACCCTAGATTAAGAATTTTTGAATGAGAAAACTTTCTGATTTAAACTCATGAATAATTCCAAACTGATAAGAAACCTGCTTTTGTTGTCCCTGGCCGCTTTGGTCGGAGTCTGGTTTTTTCGCGGCGGATCGATCAATTCGTTGATGCAAAAAATATCCCGGTTTTCGGGCAAGTCGGCCTCGCAAGCGTCCTTGACGGATTTCGAGTGGAAGCCTGTCGAGGTCCGGGACATTCATCAGACCGTTTTGGCGACGGGAACCATTACCTTAAAAACCGGAGCCGAGGTAAAAATCGGCGCCCGGATTTCCGGTCAGTTGAAAGAGCTGAACGTCCAGATCGGCGACTTTGTGAAGTCGGGAGCCCTGATCGCAAAAATTGAGCACGATGATTTATTGGCGCGGGTGACGCGGCGTCAGGCGGAACTGAGTTCAGAAGAAGCTCAGTTGGCGAAAACCCGCGCGGAGGGACCGCTGGGGATCAATAAGGCCCAGGCGGAGATCGAGGAACTTCTGGCGCAATTAAAGCTGGCCAAAAAAATGTTGGAGCGTAATACCGAGTTGCGCGATCAGGGAGTGATTTCGGCAACGGTGTTGGACCAGTCGGTCGAAGATTTAGACGTGTTGCGCGCTAAAATTAAAGTGGCCGAAGAGGAGTTGAAGCTCCGCGAGGCCCGGTTTCCACACGACGTTCATTTGGCGGACGCCGACGTCGCCAAGGCGCAGGCCACCCTGTTTGAAGAGGAAACGCAACTTTCCTACGCCAACATCACGGCGCCCATCGATGGGGTCGTGGCTTTCATTTCCACGCAGAAAGGGGAAACCGTCGTCGCCAGTTTGAACGCTCCGACGTTTGTCACCCTGATCGATCTTAGAAAACTGGAGGCCACGGTGTATGTCGACGAAACGGACATTGGACGCGTCGCGGTCGGGCAAGAGGCGGTATTTACGGTGGACAGTTATTCCGACCGGTTTTTCAAGGGCGTCGTGCGCGAAATTCGTCCCAAAGCCGTGATCAAGGACAATGTGGTCAATTACGAAGTGATCATGGATATTGAGCAAAAACTTTTGAGCTTGTTACGTCCGGAAATGACCGCCAATGTAATCCTTACTACCGGAGTTCATCCCCAGGTTCTTTCAATTCCAAAGGGCGCCTTGAAACGAACAGATAAGGAGAGCTTTGTGATGCTTCGCCTTGGAGATAAGATCGTTGAAAAAGCCGTCGAGACGGGTTGGCGGGAAGGGGCCTTCTGGGAGATCCTTTCCGGTTTGAAAAAAGACGATGCGGTGGGGGTCCCAGTGAAAAAGAAATCAGAGAAAGGCCAGCGCAAAAAGCGCGGGTAGAAAATTGAAAAGAACCGTTCCCGGCTACGTTACGAAACAATGAGTCTCATTCATCTTGAAGACGTTAAAAAATCCTATTCGAATATCGGGATGGTCACTCAAGTTCTTAAAGGGGTGACTCTTAAAATCTCCGAGGGAGAATATGTTGCGATCATCGGGCCTTCGGGTGCGGGAAAAAGCACGTTGATGGCCATCATGGGTTGTCTGGGCCGCCCTACCAGCGGTTCATATTATCTGGACGGCGAGCCTGTGGACCGGATGAACGACAAGCAGTTGTCGCGCATCCGGAACGAAAAAATCGGCTTCGTGTTTCAGGCCTTCCATCTTCTGGCCGGAGTATCGGCTTTCGATAATGTTTATCTCCCCCTGGTTTATTGTCAAACTCCCCCTGCGGACGCCCGGATTCGGGTGCGCGAAATTTTAGAAAAAGTGGGGCTGGGGGAACGGATGAGTCATTCGCCTGGGAAACTTTCCGGTGGCGAACAACAACGGGTCACCATCGCCCGGGCGTTGATCAACCAACCTAAAATTATTCTCGCGGACGAGCCGACGGGAAATCTGGATTCCAAAAACGGCGCGGAGATCATGGAGATTTTTGACCGGCTCAACGCGGAGGGCAATACCATTATCCTAATCACCCACGATCCTAAAGTGGCGGCCCGCGCTCATCGAACGATTCATATAATAGACGGCTTGATTGAGAAGGACGAAATAAATGAGAATTTTCCGGAACCTGATCCAGGCGCTGAAAGGACTCGGGCGTAACAAGGCCAACGTTTTTTTGATGACCCTTGGAGTCGCCGTAGGAATCGCTTCGCTGACGGTGATCGTCGCCATTGGCGAGGGGACGCGGGCGAAAGTTCTGGACCGAATAGCCGGCTTTGGTTTCGGTCCCGAATCGTTTTCCCTTTATGCGGGGTCCGGACGGTTGTTTTTCCGCAAGGCTCAAATGCCGACCAATTTGTCCTTCCAGGACCTGGAGGATATCGCTTCCCTGCCCACCGTGCGCCACGCTATGCCGCGGCAGAGAAAACGCCTGATCGCCGTTTACCGCAAAAACTCCACCTCGACGCGTATCTACGGGGTGACCCCGGTGTGGCAGACTATTCGCGCATGGCCCATCACTGACGGAAAGTTTTTCGACGCGAGAGATATGGACCGAAAGAACAAGGCGGCGGTTCTGGGCGCCACCCCGATAAAAAATCTTTTCCCCGACGGGGAGGATCCGCTGGGGAAATCGGTTCGTATCGGTAACGTGTTTTTTAAAGTGGTCGGCGTTTTGGAGAAAAAGGGATTGACCGAAAGCGGTTACGACCCGGACAACCGGGTGTTGATTCCCATTTCCACTTCCGTGGCGCGATTGACTCACGAAGCGCATTTGCACAGCATCAAGGTTCAGGCGATGAGTCCCGAAGTGGTGGAGGAGACTATGGAGGCGACGCGGCGAATTCTGCGGCGCAACCATAATCTGTCGTCCATTGCCGCGGACGATTTTCGGTTCGTCACCCCCACCGGGATCATGGAATGGGTGACGGAGCAAAAACAAGCCATGAATCGCATGTTGATCCTGATTTCCACCGTGTCCCTATTGGTGGGAGGGATCGTGATCATGAATATCATGCTGGTCTCCATTCGCGAGCGGATTCATGAAATCGGAGTTCGGCGATGTTTCGGCGCCCGGCGTTTGGATATCACGCAACAGTTTTTGTTCGAATCGGTTTTCGTTTCCATGTTGGGAGGGATTGTGGGAACGGTTTTGGGCGTCGTCGTTTCGCTGATTTTAAAAAGAACGGATATGATTCCGGTTCAAATTACCTGGGAACCTTTCGTGTTGGCGGGCATTTTTTCCGGCGCAGTGGGTTTGGTTTTCGGCATTCAACCCGCGCGCAAGGCGGCGAACTGGAGTCCAGAGGAGACGATCCGTTGACGTCGGGCCGACCATGAATATTCTGAATGGACTGCGCGTCGCCGTCGCGGCGCTTCTGGCAAACAAAACGCGAAGCATGCTCGCCTCGTTGGGAATTGTGATCGGCATTGGATCGGTGATCGTCATGGTGGCCATCGGCAAAGGATCCCGAAAAGAGGTGATGGACGTCATCTCGCGCATGGGCGAAAACCTGATCACCCTGAACGCCGGGGAGGCTAAAAGGCGCGGCGGTAAATTGCGCTTCGCCGAAAATGTGACCACGCTGACCCTCCGCGACGCCCTGCTGTTGGCGGAAGATATTCCCGAACTGGCGCGGGTCGCCCCCTATGAATACAAGGAAACCAAGGTCAAGCATGGAAACGCTTACACGCAGACGACCGTCAGTGGGTCCACTCCGGAGTTTTTGCGGGTGCGAAATTATGAAATCGAGCGGGGCCGATTTTTTGATCGCAGGGAATTGAGGCTTTCCAGCCGTGTGGCCGTGATCGGAACCACCACGATAAAAAATATTTTTGGCGAGGACGATCCGCTTGACCAAACGATTCGCATCGACGCAATTCCATTCACCATCATCGGCGTATTTAAATCGAAGGGCATGGACACCGACGGCGCGGATCAGGACGATATTCTCATGACGCCGTTGACGACCTTGATGCGGAGGATTTTAAATCAAAATTATATCCGGACGATTTATGTGCAGGTTTCTACCAAAAAGGACATTGACGGCGCCGTGAGGAAAATCCGCAACATTTTGCGCGAGCGCCATCGAATCCGCGACGACCACGACGATGACTTTACAATACGGAGCCAGTTGGACGTCGAAGAGATGAAGCAGGAAACCGCCGATCTGTTCACCCGGTTGATTGTCGGCGTTGCGGCGATTTCCCTGATCGTCGGCGGGATCGGGATTTTTGCGGTGATGCTGGCGTCGGTCAAGGAGCGGACGCGCGAGATCGGGGTTCGCCGGGCGGTGGGCGCTTCCAAACGAACGATCATTCTGCAGTTTCTTCTGGAGTCGCTGATGATCAGCCTGTTTGGCGGAGCCGTCGGGATCGCTCTGGGGTCGGGGATTGCCCTGGGATTGGATCGTTGGGGACCCTGGACTTTAATATTGGAAAGAGACCCCATGATTTTGGCCGCGGGGGTTTGCGGCGCGATCGGCGTTGTGTTCGGGGTGTATCCGGCGATTAAGGCCTCCCGGCTCGATCCTCTGGAGGCGTTGAGGGTGGAATAAAAAAAGGCGCTTCGGAATTAAACCGAAACGCCTTTTTGAAGCCGTTTAAAAAATTAAATCGAAATCTAAAAAGCCAAACCGCCGTGATTGGCGGCGACCATGCAAACCAGCATGGGGAGTGACAACCAGGCATTGGTCCGGCTGGCAAGAAACGCATGTCTCTTGGCCTTTGCCAGAGCGTCGCCTTCGAGCGCTCCCGCAATGATTTTTTTCTGGTTGGGCCAAATGATCGCCCAAACGTTGAGGGCCATGATGATTCCCAACACCATGCCCAGGTGGATGAGATGGCTGGGAATGCCTTCCACGGTGCCTCGTCCGGCTGCATAGTATATCAATCCGGTAATGACGGTCCACAGGGCGGCGTGCCGAAAGTAAAACAGGGCCTTGGGAAGAATGATTTGGGTATAGGGCTTGGCGGCCCCTTCTTCCATCATTTTTGGCATGGACTGCACCTGGATCAGGTTGAAGAAATACAACAAACCAATCCATAAAATTCCAACAAGCACATGAGCAAATTCAGCTAACCACATTATTTTAATCCTCTCTGAATGGTTATTTTGAAAGAACCCCGATAATCCCGGATTCCTTAGAGCGCAATTTAATTTCCGGTTAATAAACCTGATAAACCGATGTTTTATTGAAATTAAGATGGAAAAAATCAAGCCAGGATTCAGTTTTTCCGATTTTTTCGGGGATTTTAACCCAAAAATTTTTTAAAGGCCAACACTGAATTGGGGAAAATTATTTTTGTGACATGAAAAACGCCAAAACTGCCAGGGCAAGAATATTGAAGACGAGCAAATACAGAGCCAGGGGAGAGGAGCCAGCGCGCGGCAGGCCGCCGGTTTTCCGGTCGGGATTGTGAGGCGACGCCGTGCCGCTTGTTCCGCCTTCTATCGTTGTGATTTTCTCAGCCAGCAGGCGGTTGGCCGCTTCCAGTTCCCGGTTTTTGGCGTGGGCTTTTTCCAACGCGTCTTTTAACTGGAGCTTTTCAACCTTGAGGGATTTGGATTTTTCGATTTCGCGACGCAGGGCTTCTTCAGGCCCCAGGGTGATCCCGTCGTTTTCCGGATTTTCCGACCAATCTTCAGCCATAGCTCAAGGGAGGTTAAAGGGAGCGGACGGCCTGCCGATAGGCGTCGCTGGCTTGGGTCAACCGGTCCAATTGGGTCGAATCGAGTTGCAAGTCCCCGGCGCCTTTTAAATCTTTTACCTGCTCGGCTTTTCGCGAACCGACAATGGCCGTCAGAATATTTTCCTGAGCCAGAACCCAGGCGAGCGCGACTTGAATGGGTTTCACTTGAAGTTCGTTGGCGATTTCCTGAACGGTTTGCAACACCTTCCGGGAATGGGTCAAATGCGGTTCGTGAAACCAGGCTTCCCCGTTGCGGGCGGGGTATTGTAGATCATCCGGCTCCATCTCCCTGGCGAGGAAGCCGACGGCGGTCGAGGAATAGGCCATGTATTGCAATCCCCGCTCAACGCACAACGCGCGGGCCTCGCCCTCGTATCCGCGCTCCATCAAACTGTAGGGAACCTGGTTGACGATAAAACGAGAGACGCTTTCGCCCATGAGCTTGAGGTCCGTCGCCTGGAAATTGGAAAGCCCGACGGCTTTGGCCTTGCCGCTCACCTTCAGGCGAAACATTATTTGGGAAAGTTGGTCGCTTTTCTCCGCAGAATCAAAATAACTTCCCGGCCAGTGGACCAGATAGACGTCGACGTGATCCCGGCCCAGCGCTTTAAGCGTTCCCTCCAGCCGCTCTTCGTATGCGGACAGAGTCAACTCTGCGTCGGGCCAGACTTTGGAGATCACCACGACGTCGTATTTTTTGGATCCCAGAGCGCGACCCAGGCGGCGTTCGGATTCGTTGTCGCCGTAACCCTCCGCCGTGTCGAACGCGGTGATCCCGATATCGAGGGCGGTTTTGACGACGCGTTCCGCTTCCTGTTCCGTGCACAAATCGCCCCAGCCTCCGCTCGGGGCGATTTGCCAACAACCCAATGTTACGGCGCTCCAGGGTTTGTCGACGCCGACGCATTCCGTACTGCGCATGTTACCTCATGATGAAAAAAATCCGCCGAGAGTAAAATCTCGGACCGCGACGGGTCCAAACGCCTTCCTCCGGCGCGCCCTCCGGCTCGACCCAATAACCGCTATTGGGGTGATAGGGGCGAAGGACCTCCGGGTCTTTCCTGAACCGATATACTTTATAACCCAAAATCAGCGCCAAAGCTCCCGCAAAAAGGATGAACGCCGCCACGACCCCCGCAACGAAAGTTGGAAACGCCAGGGTGAACAAGGCCAAAAGAACCAGCGCGGCCCCGGCAATGAGGGAGCCGTTTTGCAGTCCTTGAAATATGTCTCTCCACCAAAAATTCTGTGATGTGTTCCAGGCTCTCATGGCTGTTGTTTCCTCCTTCCCGAAAAGTTTGATTCTCTACTCTACAGGTCAAATAAGATGGGAAGAAAAAAATGTCAAGTTTCCAGGCGCCAGGTCCGGTCAGGCAATCAATTTGGTGATTTTTGCAAAGTCGCGTTTTTGGAGACGCAGGGGGCGTTTCCAGTTGGCCACTCTGGGGCTGGGATGGTACAGCGGCAAGAGGATAAAATTGGGAGTTTCCACGGGGCGGAGGGCGTCGGTTTTTAATTCGTAACGGGTCTGCAACAGGCGATTCACGGCGTCCAGAGCGATGCCGCCGAGGGTGACGACCAGCCGCGGTCGAATCAGTTCGATTTGCAATCGTAAAAACCCGGAGCAGTTTTTTATTTCCGCGCTCGTGGGTCGGCTGTTGTTTCCGTCTTTCAAGGGATTGCACAGGACGGCGTTGGTGATGAAGACGTCCTGACGAGCAAGGCCTGCGTGAGCGAGAAGGGTTTCGAAATTCTCTCCGGACTTGTCGCCGGAAAAGGGAATCCCGGTTCGCCCGGCGCCAAAGCGGCCCGGAGCTTCTGCGATAAAGAGGATTTTTGCGGCGGTTGATCCGTTGCCCGGTCCCAGAACGGCGGGTTGGTCGGCCATTCGCGGGCACAATGTGCATTGCGAGGCGGCCCGGAACAGGGCGTTAAACTCAGGGGCGCTCTTCTGGACTCGAGGAGTTCGTGGTGGGAATTTCTTCGGCTTCGTCTTCGTCATCCTCTTCCTCGTCGTCGTCTTCTTCAAGGCTGGAGCGACACACTACCAGGAACCCGACAAGCATAAGAACGCTGGCGACTATGGTGAGTAAAATGTCCATGACGAAACGAAGTTTTAAAACGGCTTCAAAGTGGCCAGGTAGATCATGAAGGCCCCGACAATAAATATGGCGATGTGCACCATCATCGCATATTTTTTGGGCAAGGCGTCGGTTTTTATTTGTCTTCCGTTGAGGACGCCGAGTCCAATGAGCACGGCGAGTAACGTCAGTTTGACATGGAGCCAGCTTCCCTTGCCGAAGGCGCCGGTGTGGATCGCCAGATACATTCCGGAGATAATGGTGACTCCCAAAATCGGGTAGTAGATGAGCTTGTGAATGCGGGATTGAATTTTTTCGAGTCCCGCCGCCTGTTCCTTGCTTTTGAGCCTGAGGCGGAACACGACTGAAAGAGATTGGACGAACAGTGTGCCGATGGTCAGGCACATGGAAATCATGTGAAGGGTCAGGAAGAAATTTTTCATGGTTTATTCAGGAAGAAGGCTCGTCGCGTCGAAGCAAAACTTTTCGGTCAGGCTTCGTTGGCTGCGGGGTCGGGTTTTAAATAGGTCCAGCTACTGACGATCAGCGCGGTCCCGATCCCGCAATAGATCGCGCCCACCACGATAAAGCCTCCGAGGTAGGCGTTGTAGGTTCGCAACAGAAAGCCCAGGAGCATCATGCCGCCGATCAGGATATACAGCGATTTGGAATAGACTTGATGGATTTTCAGCGTCGACTCGTCCAGGCCGTCGATGCGGGTCTTGTTGCGGTTGGCCGATTTAGAGAGCACAAACTTTCCCTTCGCGGCGCCCACGACCACTCCGATCGCCAGCGCAATAAAAACCGCGGACGACGCGCTCCCCTGCTCGTCCATGGCGCGTTGCAAAAGTTGCCAACCTCTTAAAACCAAAAACACGCCGACCATTATCCAAACCGATCCGGCGACTTTTATCAAACTTTTTTTATTCACGCCCAGGCCTCCTGAAGTAATACCTGATGGGGTTGACAGTTGATGCGCGCTTAAAAAACTTGCGGCGCGCGAGTTGTTTTATCGATCCGCCATATTCCCTGACACGGCGCGGGCGGACATTCGCGGGCATTTGCTCTTGTACAGGGTCTTGATCTCTCCGTCGGAAAAACTGAGAGTGAAACCGTCGCTGTTGCCTCCCGAATCGTCGCACCAAATAGTGGCTTGCGGCCCTTCCGGGAAGACGGGATCCAAATGGATTTCCTTGCCATATTTATCCTGGTTGCGGCTTTCAGGGGCGTACAAGGTTTGCGCTTCCTTCACGGTGGGGAGTCTCCAGTCGTGGCTTCCGGCAAACTTACCGGCAGAAAGATTTACGGTCCAGTCCTTGGCCTCGTCCCAGGACATCCACTGCTCCTTGGTTTGCCAGCAATCTTCCCGCGTCCAGGTCAGCCCCGTTTGGGTATCCGTTATTGTTCCGTCTTGATTGTCGGTGAATCGTTCGCTCATCGTTTTATGCCACCATTGAATTATCGGAAAAGTCATTCAGGGAAATTTTCCCCAGGCGCTCCTTCAACCGGTCCAGATCAAAAACCGAAGGATCGTCCAATTCGCTGCGTTTCAGGATATCGTTGAACGACCAACTCAACAGGGTATCCGAGCAACACATCAGGGGGGTCCTGCGCAGAATCTGGCGGACCGTCCGGCGGGAGATCTTTACGGGATCGTCGGAGTTCAGCAGAGCTTTATTGTTGTGCAACACCGCAACCGTTTCCATGGCCATCCACAAGGGCCAGATGCAAAACAGCCGCAAGGAGATTTTGTGCCGGGGAATGGCGAGCGTAAACTCAAGAGCGTCTTTAAGATGGCCCAGGGTTTTGTTCAGCAATTTTTCCAGGATCACGAGACTGGTTTCGGCGGTTTCGCGCGAACCGAACTCTTCGACCGTGAGGCCGCAACCGGTGATCAGGCTTCGAGGAATGTAGGACCAGCCTCTGGCGCGGTCCGCCACAAGGTCTTTGGAAATATTTGTCATTTGCAAGCCCAGCCCAAACGACACGGCGGTTCGTTGCATGACGTTTCTGGCTCTCGCGCTGAGTCCGGGCATGTCCAGAAGGAACAGGCCGCAGAGCATTTCTCCCACCACGCCGGCCACAAAGTAACAATATTCTTCCAACTCGTTCAGGTTTTCGAGCAGGGTCAATTGGCTGTAATCAAACTTGGTTTGAAAATAGGCCATCCCTCGGGCCATTTTGGAAACTGAGTCTGAGATGCATTCTTTATGACCGTCGCTGAGTGAATCGAATACGTTGAACACCCTTTGGGTTTGCGCTAAAAGGTCCAGATCGTTGGGCGACCCGTCGACCTTTTCGCAATCCTCGAGCCATTGGGCGAGGTTTTTTTCGCGAGCGGCGGGGTCCTGAATCAAGCGGGCGAATTCCAGCAGGAGATGGATTTTAATTTTCGGATCCAGTTTGGGCGCGTCTTCTACCGTGTCGACGATCCGGCAAAACAGATAGGCGGCGTTGATACTCTTGAGGAGCGGCCCGCGCAATACCGAAATGTTCAGCGCAAACGTCCGGCTGACCTTTGGAAGGGTTTTTATGCAAAAGTCCCAATCGTCCTGCAAACAAGCCGAGGTCATAGACAATGGGGTTGATTCATGAATTTCAGGAGGAGACGGCCTGGTTCTTTTCCAGGGCGTTCAATTCGTCCGCAATCACCATGATGGCCTTATGCACCTTGTTGATGACAAACTCCGGGGTGCTGGTGCCGGCGGTGATTCCCACATGCTTGCGGTTGACGAACCACTCCCGCTTGAGTTGGGTTTCGGACTCAATATGGTGGGAGGCGATGTTTTTTTGCTCGCAGACGTGCACCAACTTTTTCGTGTTGGAAGAGTTGTAACCTCCCACGACGATCATCAGGTCCGCTTTTTCAGTCAAATTCAGCACCGCGATTTGCCGGTCCCGCGTGGGCTGGCAAATGGTGTTTACGAAATTCACTTCCTCCACGCAGTCCATTTCCATGATTTTTTCAACCAGGGCCTCGACGTTTTCAACTTGCTGGGTCGTTTGGACCACGATGCCAAATTTACGTTTTCCCGTTTCGCGGAGTTTGGGCAAGTCGCTCTCGTCTTTAACGACGACGTATTCGTCCAGATCTCCCACAATGCCCTTGACCTCGGCATGGTCTTCCTGACCGATGACCACGGGAAAATAATTTTTTTCGACCATTCCCTTGATGGTTTTATGGACGCGCATGACCAGCGGGCAACTGGCGTCGAACACCACCAGTCCGGCGTCGGTCAACTTCTTTTTCACCCGGTCCGCCGCGCCGTGCGCGGTGATCATTACCTTCCGGGTCTTTATTTTATCCAGTTCGTGAATGCCGTTGACCAGAGAGACGCCATTTTTTTTCAGGGATTCATTGACCTGTTTGTTATGCACCAATTGTCCAACAATGGTGAGATCGTTGTTGAATTGAGGTTCCATCGCCAGGTTAATGGCGTCTTCTACCCCAAAACAGGTGCCCAAGGCGCTGGCGAGTGAAACTTTCATTAGCGATTCCTTTGATATGTTGGAGTGGCGCGCAAAATCTATTCTTATTAACGACCTTAAGCTTATAGATGATAACAAAAGCCGTTTGGATTTTAAATAAAATTAACTCGGATCCGGCTATTCGACGAACAGCTTTTTGATGAGGTGGAAGGTGGTCTGCCGTCCGATTTCCGCGATAGACTCGGTGAGTGGGATGTGTTTTGGGCAAACGGCGGCGCAGTTTTGCGCGTTGCCGCAATTGGCGATACCGCCTTCTTTCATCAACGGTTCCAGACGTTTGTCCTTGTGCATGGCTCCCGTTGGATGCATGTTGAAATACCGAGCCTGGCTGAATACGGCGGGACCGAGGAAATTATTGTCCAGCGTGTACTGCGGGCAGGATTCCAGGCAACAACCGCAGGTCATGCACTGAGACAGTTCGTAAGCCTTGTGCCGTGTTTCCTGGTCGATAGCCGGTCCTTCTCCTATGTCGTGTGTGCCGTCGATATCGATCCAGGCGTGCGCCTGTTCCAAATCCTTGAACATCCGCGCACGGTCCACCTGAAGATCGCGAACCGCCGGAAATTTGCTCATGGGTTCCAGAGTGATGGGTTTTTCCAGCGGGTCGATGAGGGCGGCGCAGGCTTGCCGCACCTTGCCGTTGATCACCATCGTGCAGGAGCCGCAGACCTCTTCCAGACAATTGCAATCCCACACCACCGGTTTGACCCGGACGCCGCCGATGTTGACCGGGTTTTTCTGGATATCCTGCAGGCAGGAGATGACATTGGCGAAAGGTTTTTCCGGCAGTTCAAAAGTTTCCCAATAGGGAGCCGCATTGGGATTGTCCTTGCGTCGGATTTTTATTAATACCGTTTGGCTCATGATATTCAGTTGTATTTTCTGGGACGCGGCGTGACTTGCGAGGCGTCCACGTCTTCGTATGAAATTTCCGGTTGATTGCTTTTATAAACAGCGATGGAGCTTTTCAACCAGTGGTTGTTATTCTCCTCGAATTTCTTCATGTATTCCAGATGGCCGGGGGGGAACGCTTCTTCCCGGACTTCCTCATAGCTCTTTTTTTCCAGGTAATCGATGTATTCGTGGGGATCGAATTCATCGGGCTGGACGATTTCGAATTCCGGTTTGTAATGCGCTCCCCGGCATTCGTCCCGCAACAGAGCGCCTTTGGCGATGATGCGAGACAGGTGAATCATGTTGTACAACTGGTTGATGAAACTGGGCGTTGGATTCGACCAGTCGGAGGTGTCCAGACATTGCAAATCGCCAAACCGGGTTTCTATCTCGTCGATTTTCAAAAGGGTTTTTTCCAGTTTCTTGTTTTCCCGGACGATCAGGACGTTGGCTAACAGGGTTTCTCCCAATTCCTGATGCAGGGAATAGGGGTTTTCCTTGCCGTTCATCGACTTGATTTCCTTGAACCGGCTTTCCCATTTTATCCGGGCCTGATCGAAGACGGAGGAGGGAATATCCTCCGGAGCCTTGTCCAGGGTTTTTGTATAATTCGCCACCCCCGGTCCCATCATTATACCACTGTAAATGCAACTGAGCAGAGAGTTGGCGCCCAGCCGGTTGGCCCCGTGGTATTGATAGTCCACCTCGCCCACCGCGTACAATCCGGGGATGGAGGTCATCTGGTTTCTTGGGGATTGATGATCGATGAGACCGTTGCCGTCGCTTTCGTAATCGACCCACAAACCGCCCATGGAATAATGCACGGCGGGGAAAATTTTCATCGGGGTGGTTTTTGGGTTGTCTCCGGTAAACTTTTCGTAAATGTCGAGGATGCCCCCCAGGCGATCGTCCAGAAACTCCGGCGACTTGTGGGTGAGATCGAGGTAGACCATGGCTTCGCCGCCCACGCCGAGTCCTTTGTTGTACACCACTTCGTAAATTTCCCGGCTGGCGACGTCGCGCGGCACCAGGTTTCCGAACAGAGGATAATTTTCTTCCAGAAAATAATACCGGGCCGATTCGGGAATTTCCGTGGGGTTGCGGTTGTCTTTCGGATCTTTTGGGACCCAGACCCTGCCGCCCTCGCCGCGCGCCGACTCGCTCATCAGGCGTAGTTTGTCTTGCCCTGGAATGGCGGTGGGATGGATCTGGATAAATTCTCCGTTGCCGTATTTGGCGCCTTGTAAATAGGTGGCGGCGGCGGCGGAACCGGTGCAAACCGCAGAGCCTGTAGATTTGCCGTAAAGCTGACCGGGTCCTCCCGTGGCCAGAATCACCGCGTCTGCTGAAATGGTGAACAGGGCGCCGGTTCGCAGGTCGTGAAACACCCCGCCCCGACATACCTGGCTTTCATCCAATACAACTCCCAGGTATTCGTGCCATTCAAGTTTTTCCACGAGGCCGTCGTGCTCGTACCGTCGAACCTGTTCGTCCAGGGCGTAAAGCAATTGCTGTCCGGTAGTGGCTCCGGCGAAGGCGGTGCGCGAATACAGGGTGCCGCCAAAGCGGCGAAATTCGAGATGGCCCTCCGCCGTACGGTTGAAGGCCACGCCCAACCTGTCCATGAGGTGGATGATGGCCGGGGCCTGATGGCACATGTCGTTCACCAGAGGTTGATGGGCGAGGAAGTCGCCGCCCTTGACCGTATCGTAAAAGTGGATATCCGGCGAATCGCCTTCGCCCTTGGAGTCGATGGCGGCGTTGATGCCGCCCTGGGCGCAAACGGAATGCGAGCGCTTCACGGGTTGGTGGGAAACCAGAACGACGCGGATCCCGGCTTCGCAAATTTTCATGGCGGCGGAAAGCCCGGCTAATCCTCCGCCCACGACGACTACCTTGGCCTGGCGCTTGATCATAAGGACATTCCTTTGGAGAAAACGGGTTCCACTGAAACCGGGTCGAGCGCGAAGGCCGCCATGGTGGCCACTCCCCACAGCGCCAGAACCAGGCCCACGAACATGAAAGCGATCCCCGCGTTGCGCTGGGCGTCCTTGCCTATCAACAGGCCCCAGGAAATGCAAAACCCCCAAAGCCCGTTGGCGAAATGAAAGGTCGCGGAAAGGATACCGACCAGATAAATCAGCCGTCCCGACCAGGTGGACATTTGTTCGTTCATGATCCCGATCAGGAACGGCGAGGCCTCGAATAAATGTTTGCCTTCGATCATTTTAGGGAAAAGAGTGGTGCCGATATGGTAAACCAGAAAGAGGAAGACAACGCCGCCGGTAACCCTTTGCAAGGTGTACATCCAGTTTCGCGGGTAAGCGTAACGGAAGACGTTGAACTTTCCTTGATAGGCGACATAAAACCCCATGAAGGAATGAAACAAAATTGGAATATGGATACACAGGACCTCGATCCATAGTAGATAGGGCATGTTGTTGATGAGGTCGATCCCGAACTGGTATTGCTGGACGCCCACCGTACGCAGGGAATTGAAACCCAAGTGGAATACGAGAAACAGCCCGATGGGAATGATCCCGGTGAGGGAATGAAGTTTTAGCAGGAGGAATTGAATTTCCGATTTGCTCAGAGTTTTCATTCGCCGGGATGGGAACAGCTTTACGAACGCCGCAGAGGCGTCGGGGACGGGAGAATCCAATCCTGACAAATATTCTTACCGAATTTCAAAGGGAAAACAAGGTTATATAAAGAGGATAGATTTGGAATCAGGGAGGGGATGGGGGTGAGGCTTAGAAGTCGGATTCCAAAAGTGGGCGATTTTTGTAATCGGGATTGATGGGTTTGTCGCTTTGATCGATAATAAGATTTTCCGGTTCCCGGACAAAAAGGTCGACAAAACCGCATTCTCCGCAAACCTTTGGGAGGAGTGGAACCTTCTTTTCTATCCCGTGGTCTTTGCGAACCACCATGATCAATTCCAAATCCCTGCTGGTGCGCAAACCCAGGTCTCCCCGGATGATTCGGGAACTCCCACATTTGCTACATTTGTTGGGATCGGACATAATATCAGGGTCGTTGCAACGCTCCCCTTAAGGGGGCGGATGATTTGCACCTGGGGAAATTATAACACAAATACAAATCATCGCCCGCTTTACGGAGCCGATTCCATGGACAAACCAGGCCCGGTGTAATCCCGGCGGATATCCAGATCTTCGACGAATTCTTCGTGGATAGAAGGCACGCCGTTATTGATCATCTCTTTTAATTCCCGGCTTGCATGAAACAAGGGTTTGTTTCTCGCCGGAATTTCCATTTCCTCTTCGGAGAGCGGCTTTTTGCCGGTCCTGGCTTCATACTCCCTTAAATGAAAGGAGCCGAATCCGTGAACCACCACGCGTCCATCCTTTTTGAGGTTGACCATGATGCCTTCAAGGATGTGCAGGATCAGTTTGTCCGCTTCCTTTTTGGAAACGTTCATCTTCAGCGAGAGTTTTTCAGCTAAGTCTGCTCGGGTCATGATTATTCCTCCTGATAGTACATAACTTTTGGTAATTCAAAAGTGTTACAACTAATAGAGCAGGAAGCATGCCAAATAGCGGGCGATCAACTAACCCCTTTAATTTGAATAAGTTAAAATATATTGAAATTGCGACGATTACAAAATCCACTGTAAACCGTATACTTTTGTTAACAGGCGTGAGCAATTTAGTTAAATGTTTAAAAATATTCTTATTTATTTGACCCATCCCCATGTAACAGCCTGGAATTTTGACCAGAACCATCTGGAAACCCTGAAAGCGGCTATTCCAGGAGTCACGGCGACGGTCTGCTACAAGTCCAGGGATTTTCTGCGCCTTCTCCCCGAGGCGGAGGCGGTATTGGTCTGGTATTTCAAAAAGGAATGGTTGGCGACTGCGCCAAAATTAAAATTGATCGCCACCCCCGCCGCCGGAAAGGACTGGGTAGACGTCGAGCCGGGGAGGGGAATCGAATTGAGGTTTGGGCGGTTTCACGGCGCGATAATCGCCGAAACCGTTTTGGGCGCCATGTTGTATTTTTGCCGCGCCTTTGGCCCGGCGATAAGAATGCAGAAAAAACGCCGATGGGCGCCCCTCAAAATTTCCAATGAAATGAAGTCGCTCGATAATTCCCGGATCCTCATCCTGGGATTTGGGAATATAGGTCAGGCCATCGCCCGGAAATTGAAACCGTTTGGATGTCGTGTCACCGGACTCAAAAGGAGGATGATACCGGCTCCCGATTACTTTGAAGAAGGCGATCGTGTGATTTTGCCGGACCAATTGGAGGGCGCTCTCCCGGAAACCGATCATCTAATTTTCGCGCTACCGGGCGGGGAGGAAACCGAAGGGATTTTTACGCGGAATCATTTCCGCTTATTAAGGAAAAGCTGTTTTATTTATAATGTCGGCAGGGGCAGGGTATATAGCGAACAGGATATCGTAGAGGCTCTGGCGGAAGAAAGAATTCGCGGAGCTTATCTCGACGTCTTTGAAACCGAACCGTTAGCGGAAACCTCCCGCTTGTGGGAGTTCGACAATGTGTTGATCCAGCCGCACCTGTCCGCCGCAGCGCCGCAATATCTGGAGTTGTTTTTAAAAGAGTGGTTCTCCTGACCCGCAACGGGAAAAGTTTTTACAAACATGATTTTAAATGTTTAAAAACTTTGTCATTTGTGCGAGCGGATTTAGAGAAGGAGAAAATGATTTTTATGAAATCCTCCAAAGAGGCCTCTTTTTTAATGATTGTCGCAAATTTTAGGAGGCTGATAATATCCATAAAATGAATGGATACTCCTTTCGCAGCCCATTCCGCTTCTACGTCTGGAATATTCATTTGGTGAGTCGCATGTGGTCCGGTAATAAAAATAAGCGAACAAACTTTTGCCTTTATGGCCTTTGAAATGGCATGGTCCACGTCTTGTCGGGCAAAAGCCTTGTCTTTTACCTCCGCCGTCCAAACAAGGTTTTCCCCTGAATAAACGTCAATATCCAATACTTCTCGAGAAGAAGCTCCTGATTGATTCACTGGATGAACTAAGACATTTGCATCCTTATGATAAGCGGTGGCAATTAAGTATAGTGCTGTTCCTGCAATCAGGGCGCAGGTCTCGCCTTCGCAAGACGTGGCTATAAATTTTCTTCCAAAAGAAATAATGTCGTCGATTTTTGCGCTTTCGGGCGGACGACTCAGAAGGTCATCGATATCATAGTTTCCCCTTTGAAAGACAAAATAAATTGCGTCATTTAAAGCTTTGAGTGCGTCGCTTTTATTACGTAAACCGTTTAGAATTGAAATCAGGTTTTTTAAGGTTTCCTGGTCGCGGCCTCTTCTTACGGCGTTATGAATTGATAATTCCTTAAAACGAGCAGGCTTATTTAAAAAGGGTTCGTTTGATCTCCCAAGTCGTCCGTCCAATAGTTCTCTTTCCAGCGGAAGAACAACTTTGTGGCATAAGGAACGAGCGTCATAGGCTCCGCCGAGTTTGGAACCCGCCTGTAGGGCCAAAGGGTTTACGGAGGGATTGGCGGTTTTAGCAAGCAGGGCAGTGAATAAAATATATCGGTAAGTTAAGTGATTCCCCAAAATCACGTCTTCAATAAGACCTTTATGCGGGCTTGATGGAGACCAGTTTTTCTCTTTAAAAAGTTTAACTTGATCCCGAAGAATTTTTGAGGCTTTTTCAAGGTTTACAGTAGTCTTCATAAATTTCCAACCAGATTTTTGGCGAAAAGTTCTTCCCTTTTTCAGAGAAAAGCTTAATCCATCCTAGAAATTCCAGGATATCCAAACGCCGTTCATATCTTTCCACCTTTGAAATATCGGGTTGCTCCAAACCCAAAGCGGCGGCAAGTTCGGTTTGGGTGACTCCACGTTGCTTTCTTGTTTTGACTAACGTTTTGATAAGTTTTCGGTACCTTGGATCATGCAACGATGATATTCTTCTATTGCTTTTCATAAGAATGATATTGACATGCGAATCAGGAATATGCCAAAATAGCATGTAGCGTATCTTTAAGGAGGCGGAATGCAAAAACATCCTTATACAGCGGTGTCTTTATTTTCAGGCGCCGGAGGCATGGATGTTGGCTTTAAAAAATCCGGGTTTGACGTTGTATGGGCAAATGATTTGGACCCCGATGCCTGCCAAACTTACGAAGCGAATCTTGGCCCGCATATTGTTTGCGGAGATATTGGCGAGCATTTTGGCGAACTTAAAGAATTTTCAGAGGTCGATGTCGTTTTTGGCGGGCCACCCTGCCAGGGATTTTCCGTGGCGGGGAAAATGGACCCCACCGATGTTAGAAGTCAATTGATTTGGAGTTTTGCAAAAGCCGTAGAGCTTATTCGTCCAAAGGCTTTTGTAATGGAAAATGTAAAGTCTTTGGCTACATTGGGACGTTTTGATTATGTACGAAAGTCCCTCATTTCAAAATTTATAAATTTGGGATATGAAATTGACCTGGCTATTTTAAACTCCAAAAATTATGGAGTCCCTCAATCTCGGGAAAGAATGTTTTTAGTGGGATTGCGCGATGAAAACAGAAGATTTAATTTCTTGAAATCTTCAGAGCGTTATCAGGCGCCGGGGAAGACGGTAAAAGAAATTATTCTTCCTCTGGGCAAGGCGGGTTCTGGAAAAAACTCGAGAACATGCAATGCAAAGATAACTATTGCGGCAAAACCCGTTCTTCGCAAATCCCCTTATGCCGGAATGTTATTTAACGGTCAGGGGCGGCCCATTGATCCCGACTCTTTATGCTGTACCCTTCATGCCAGTATGGGAGGTAATCGAACTCCGTTTGTTGATGAAAATCATCTGTTTGACGGCGCTCCAAGTTGGGTAGAGGCATATCATTCTCACCTTATGAAAGGCGGGAAACCGTATCCGATGGATTCCGCGCCTGATTATTTGAGAAGATTGACCGTAGATGAAACTCTTCGATTACAAACCTTCCCGGAAAACTTTAACTTTATAGGTAAACAGAGTAGTATTTATAAACAAATTGGCAATGCCGTGCCATGCAATTTGGCGGCAAGGGTGGCATTTACGGTAGCTGACCTATTAAGTGGGCATACTCAAAAAGAAAAATCTCCACAGCTCGAAATGCAATTTCCCGATTTATTGGTCGTGTGATTCATTGCCCATATTTCAAGCGATCCTTTCTCCAAACCCTGTGTAAAGATTCAAGCATTCACAAAGCGGTGAACACTTTAGCCTTCGCGCAGGGAGGCGCCGAATTTTTCCCGCAAGCTTTCCAGCGCGCGCTCGAATAACGGGTTCACTTCCTCGTCGGCGAGCGTTTTTTCCTCGGAAAGAAATGCCAGGGCAAAGGTCAGGCTCTTCTTGCCCGCTTGCAGTTTCTTGCCCTCAAAATGGTCGTACAATTCCACTTTGCTGATCAAGGGCGCACAGGCTTCCCGGATCGCTTTTTCAATTTCGCTGGAAGGCGCCTCGCGGTCCACCAAAATGGAAATGTCCCGGTAAGTTTCGGGGAATCTGGAAATGGGTCGAAATCCCACCCGGCCTGGCAAAAGCTCTGTCAAGGCGTCCAGGTTGATTTCGCAGACATAAACCGGTTGGCCAATATCGCTACAGGACTCCGATTCCAATTTTCCAAGAAACCCGACGACCCGGCCGTTGACCCTGCAGGCCGCCGCCTCTCCGGTCCGCAAAAACTCGCGGTCGACGGCTTCATATTCCGCCGATAATTTAAAGCCGTCCAAAACCGTTTCCAGCGCGCCTTTCAAATCAAAATAATCGTAAGCCTTCCCCGTGCTTTTCCACAAATTGTTTTCATAAGGTCCAGCGACCAAAATTCCCAGACAGTTTTTTTCCGTCACGGGCGCCGTTTCCCCTTCGCGAAAATACACATGCCCCAACTCGAAAATCTTGACTGGTTTCTGTCCCTTGTTGAAATTTCGAACCGCAGTCTTGATCAAACCGGGAAGCAGACTGGGGCGCATGACGTTTATATCCGCGCTCAGAGGATTGCGCAGGGGAACGACGGCGGAATGGTCGTCGCCAAACGCGGTCTTAAATTCAAGGGCGGAAGCGTCGTCGATAAAACTGTAGTTGATGGTTTCCAGATAACCGATTCGACTCAACGTTTCGCGAATCGTTTTGGCCGCTATTTGTTGAGGTTTCAAGCGGACGGGTTGGATGGGCGCCGATGGGCGGACGGTTTCAAAATTGTTGTATCCGGTCATGCGGGCGATCTCTTCTATCAAATCGATTTCCCGCAAAAGGTCGGGACGGAAGCTGGGGATTTCCACCTGAAACTCTTCCGCCTCCGGGCTTTCGGAACCTTTTAACAGCATCCCCAGCCGCCGCAGATACTCCGCGATTTTGGAACTTTCCAAACCCGCTCCCAATACCTTGTTCACGCGGGCGACGCGGACTTTAACAATGATGGGTTTTCTCGGATTCGGATATAGGTCGATGCGGCCTTTTAAAATTCTGCCGCCGGCCAATTCGCGGATCAACAACGCCGCGCGGGCCTGCGCCAAAATCACTCCCTCCATGTCCACCCCGCGCTCGAAGCGGAAGGAAGAGTCGGAACGTAAATTGTATTTTTTGGAGGCCTTGCGCACCGTCGCCGGATCGAAACAGGCGCTCTCCAGAACCACGCTTTGCGTTTGATCCGTCACCTGACTGCCGCTGCCTCCCATGATTCCCGCCAGTGCGACGGGTTTTTCGGCGTCGGCAATGACCAGCGCGTCGGTTCCCAATTTGTGCTCGCTTCCGTCCAGGGCCGCGAAGGCCTCGCCTTCATTCGCCCGGCGTATCACAATTTTGCTATTCGTCAACAAGGCGCGGTCGAAAGCGTGCAGGGGCTGACCATATTCCATCATCACATAATTTGTGACGTCGACGATGTTGTTGATGGGACGCAGGCCGATGGCGATCAACCGGTCCGCCAGCCATTTGGGCGAAGGCCCGGGCTGGACCCCCTCCACGACCATCCCCGCGTACCGGGAACAAAGGTCGGGCGCTTCGTTGACCACCTCAAGAACGGAGTCAACGGGGCTATCGGAATTTTCTTCCCACGCGGCTTCCAATTCCTTCAGCGGGGTTGGCAGGCGGCATTCAAGGTTCAGCAAAGACGCCGCTTCGCGGGCGACGCCGATATGGCTCAGGCAATATCCCCGGTTGGGCGTCACGTTGAGTTCGAGAACTTCCGCCATTTTCCCGTCCGGCAATTTCACCGACTCTTCGGCTTCGATTTCCAATCCGCTCATGGTCAATAAATGCCCGAACTCATGCGGCGGTAAGCGGACGTCTACATATTGTTTTAACCAATCGTAATCAATTTTCATAAAAACCTTTTCTAAGGGCGGGTCGACAATTTTGGGAATTATAAGCCAAGCCGGGGAAATATGGAAACTTTGCGCATTCGTGGTTTGGCGTCAATTCACCCCGGAAAAATTCCGGGAACTGAAGGCGCGGCTGTCCTGCATGTCGCCGACGAACTCCATTGGAAATCCGGTGGCGGTGGATTCAATCACCACCGCCCCCCAAAAATTGAGCGCCCGGATATCTGGAAATCCGGTGCCGGAGGCCCCGACCCCGCCCAGACGAGCCAATGGATTGGCGGCTTTGGGAGCGATCAGCAACTGGCCGGAACTGGCCGTCGTTGTTCCGACGATGAATGCGTCGTCCGGTTGTTCGACAAAATTTATCGCGGCGCTGTCCTCGCTGACAATAAACACCCGCCGGGTTTCGCCGGCGCGAATGGTGAACTCGACGCCCAATCCATAGGAGCCTGGAGCCTCTCCCAAAAGCGCGTGCAGGCTCACGCCGATTTGGGAACTCATGCCGTTGAGGGAAGGATGGCTGGCGGCGATGAAGGTATATGTTCCCGGTCCGGATTGCCAGTAGGGCGCCGCGACACGCAAAGAGCTGTCTACGGCGATGGGAATGGAAAGCGGAAAGGGATCGATGCGATAGAGCGCTCCGGTATTGGCCAGTCCGTCGGTCGCGAAAATTTCTCCGTTTTCGTCTTCGCCAAAGGAGGTGAGAAACAGCGCGGTATCGAGAAGAACCTTTTGCGACCAGTTGTTTGCCGCGTCGGGTTCGGCGGCAAAAACTTTTCCGGAACAAACGTCGCCAAAAAGGTATATCCCATTCAAATCCGGAAAACGCCTTCCGCGATAACGGTATCCGCCGATGACGGCGCAATCGGAACCGGTGGGATATTCGAGAATAGGCAGGGTCAAACCTCCCGTGTTGCAATTCGACGCCGGGTTGAAGCAGGCGTTGGCTTCCATCAGGCGCCAGCCGTAATTTTCTCCGCCGGCGCTTGACGCCGGTTGAAAATTGATTTCCTCGAAACTGTTTTGTCCGACGTCGCCGACGATCAGGTCGCCGGTCTTTCTGTCGAAACTGAAGCGCCATGGATTGCGCAGGCCGTAAGCCCAGATTTCGTCCCGGGCTGAAGTGTTGCCGACAAAAGGATTGCCGGTGGGAATGGCAAAAGGCGAGGCGCCGTCCACGTCGATGCGCAGGATTTTTCCAAGCAATGAGTTTAAGTTCTGGGCGTTATTACTCGGGTCCCCGGTTCCACCGCCGTCTCCCGCGGCAATGTATAGAAAACCATCGGGACCAAATTGCAACTGGCCGCCATTATGGTTGGAGAAAGGCTGGTCGATAGACAGGATGATGGATTCCGAATTGGCGTCGGCCTGATTGGAGTTCGACGCCGCCTGATAACGCGCCACCACTGTGTCGCCGGCAAGGTCCGTATAGTTTACATAGAAAAAACCGTTGCTGGAAAAGTTGGGGTGAAAGGCGAGGCTCAGCAGTCCTCTTTCCACGCAACAGGAAACTTTGGCGGCGATATCCAAAAACGGCGTAGGAAGAATTTGCGCGCCGTCGTAAATCATCACTTTGCCGCCTTGCAGAACGACGAACAACCGGTCAGAGCCGTCGCCTGCATGGGTTACTCCCAGAGGCCGGTCGAGGTTGTCGGCTATTTTGTTAATTTGAATGGAGACGGTCGACAAATTGGACGCCGCTCCGGAGTCAACCGGGGAGAAAACCAACAAACCAAGAATGAAATATATCCAAGCTAAATCATTCTGCAGGGGACGCCAGGCAAGCGCCCTTTTACGGTGAATGCGACAAGTTGCGTTGGGTTTGCAAATCAATATTGCCACCGGGTTCTTGACTGGCTACGAGTAGCGGACTGGACATCAACGGACAATGCCTTATATTAGCAAGATGTAAATCGAAGGCAAGCCTGCGGGCGAGCGCTTATTAAATTTAAATATCACCGGACCCTTCCTGGACGCGATTATGAAACTCACCGAATCCGCCATTCTCCATCTGATCCAGAAAAAAACCAGTCGGCCCATGAAAATTTCCGAAATGGCCAAGGCTTTTTCCCTTCCCTCTGCGAGCCGGGGCGAGTTCCGAAATATTATCAAAGGTATGGCGCATAACGGAACCCTCATTCGGCTCAAGGGCAACAGGTACGGACTCCCGGACGAAATGAATCTGGTTCCTGGAATTTTAAACGGCCACCCCGACGGCTATGCGTTTTTGATAACCGATAAACCGGGGAAGGACGTCTTCATCAGCAGAACCAAAATGAGAGACGCCATGAACGGCGACCAGGTGATGGTCCGTATAGAAGCCGGGAAGGACGCCGACAGACCGGAAGGTCGCGTGGTCCGTGTGCTGGAGCGGAAAACCAAAACCTTGATCGGTATATATGAAACCTTCGGCAGGGAAGGTTGGGTGGTCCCGTCGGACCCCAAATTCATTCACGAAATTTTTATTCCGCTGAAATGGCGGGGCGGGGGGAGGGACGGGCAAATCGTTTGCGCGGAAATTGTGGATTACCCTACTTCCCAGCACGCGCCTACCGGGCGCATCGTCGAGGTCATCGGCGATTCCAGCGACCCGCGAGTGGAGGTGCAATCTCTGTTGCGTAAGCATCATATTCGGTTGGCATTTCCGGAATCCGTTCAGCAAGAGGCGGCGGCGATCCCTTCCTTCATCGGCGAGGATGAATGCCAGGGCAGAATGGATCTGCGCGGGGAATTGATTTTTACCATCGACGGCGAAAAAGCCAGGGACTTCGACGACGCAGTTTCCCTGGAACGGATGGGGGATGGCTGTCGGCTCGGCGTGCACATCGCAGACGTGGGCCATTATGTTTTGGAGGACTCCCCGCTGGACAAGGAGGCCTATGAGCGCGGGACCAGCCTGTATTACCCCGACGGCGTGGTCCCCATGTTGCCCGTGGAACTTTCTAACGATATTTGCAGTCTCAAGCCCGGCGTGGACCGACTGACGCTGAGCGTTTTTATCGACTTCAATGCGGAGGGCGAAGTTTTGGGGCGCAGGATTTGCGAATCGGTTATCAAGAGCCGGTTTCGCCTGACCTATAACCAGGCCGCGAAATGGTTGGATGGGGAGAAGGCGGGCGACGAATACGCCGCTCTTTTGCCCACACTGTTTCAGATGCTGAAGTTGAGCCGTAAATTACGCCAGCGGCGATTTCAATCCGGTAGCGTGGATTTCAATATTCCGGAGCCGGTAATCCAAATCGACAAGGACGGAGCCGTGGAATCTATTGCCGCCGCCGAGCACAACGACGCCCATCATTTGATCGAAGAATTCATGCTGGCGGCCAACCAGGAAGTGGCGCGGCATCTGGACTCTAAAAACGTTCCCTTCCTCCATCGGATTCACGAGGCGCCGGACGAGGAGAAGCTGACCAAGTTCAACAGTTTTGTAAAAACGTTCGGTCTGCGTTTGCCTCACACTCATAAACCGTCTTCCCGCGATTTACAAAGCCTGGTGAAACGCGCCAAGGGAAGGCCGGAAGAACGGGTGGTGAGCATCCTTCTTTTACGATCGATGAAAAAGGCGCGGTACTCGGAAAGCGATCCGGGACATTTCTGTCTGGGATTCGAGCATTACGCCCATTTCACCTCGCCCATCCGTCGCTACCCGGACCTGGTCGTACACCGGTTGGTGAAGGCGTATCAACGGCGAAAATGCGCCGTCAAGGAAGCCAAGCGGCTGTATTCAACGCTGGCCGACATTGCCAGGCAATCCACCGACGCCGAGATCAAGGCCCTTCAGGCGGAACGCGAAATCACCAGCCTGCGGCAGGCCCAGTTCATGGCGGATAAAATAGGAAGCGTCTACTCCGGACACATCAACGGCGTCACCGCTTTTGGATTTTTTGTCGAACTCGAGGGACTATTGGTCGAGGGGCTGGTGCACATCTCAAGCTTGCGGGACGATTATTATATTTATTTCGAAGACGAGCACAAACTCCAGGCGCAACACAGCCCAAAGCAGTTCCGCATCGGCGAGGCGGTGAAGGTGAAACTGACCGGAGTGGATATTCGCAAACGCCAAATCGATTTTTCCCTGATCGAAAAACTGCCTTCTCCCTCTCCAGGCAGATGAACTCGCTTCTGCCCTGGTTCCTGGGGTATTTTTCGGGAATTGTTTTTTCCATTTTCTCCGGCGAGTCGTTGTGGTTTTCGCTTCTGGTTTCGCTGAGCGCCCTGGGGCTTTCGGTCTATATCCTTTATGAAATATGCGGCCGTCGGTGGCAGGCGAACAAACTTTTAGTCTTGGCGGGATGTCTTGCGTTTGGATTACTCGCGCCCGGACAGCGCTCTCCCGAGCCTGGAGACGCCAACGTCCTCCACCATCTTCAGGAAAGCCAGCGCGCGATTATTAAAGGCGTGGTTGCGGAACCGCCCAAGGGGTTAGACGGAAAAATTTCCCATCTGATTGATCTTTCTTCCATTCAATACGCCGGCGAGGCCAAACCGGTCACGGGCCGGGCGCGCATTAATTTTTACGGGTCGCTTTACAGTCTCAAAAGTCTCAAAATGGGCGACCGGGTTAGGATCAAACGAGTTCGCCTGAAACAGCCCCGCAACCTGAAAAATCCCGGCGGTTTCGACTATGCGCGCTACCTGCGGTTTTCAGGCATTCAGGCGACCGGGGGGATTTCCAAATCCGGCCAGATTGAAGTGTTGGGCCATGAGCCGCCGCCCTTTTACGCGACCTTTCTAGAACGTGTTCGGGCCGCCATGCTCCGGCAAATCGACCGCAACCTGCAGGGCGAGACGGCGGCTCTGGTTAAAGCCCTGGCGCTGGGGGAAAGGCGTTTTCTTTCCGAAGAAACTTACGAAACGTTTAAGGCCTCTGGCCTGGCACACCTTTTGGCGGTTTCCGGTTTGCATCTGGGGGTTATCGCGGGAGCGGCGTTCTTTATCATTTACCCGATTATTTTTAAAATTTTATGGCGCTGGCTTCCTCGCTATGCCCACGCCGGACATGCCAGAAAATGGACGGCGTTTCTTTGCCTGTTGTGCGTCCTGTTTTACGGCATGATCGTCGGTCTTAAAATATCCGCCCTGCGCGCGGGATTGATGGTTTTCTTTTATCTGGCGGCGATTCTTTTAAACCGCAACAACACGTTGTTCCAGGCGTTTCTGTTGGCGGCTTTTGCTATCCTGCTTTGTAATCCCCAGGCGGTTGTCTCGGCGGGATTCCAATTATCCTTCAGCGCTGTTTTGTTCATCCTTCTTGCGTTGAAGTTTGTCGATAGCATGAAAGTCGATCCGGTGGACCGGATGGGCGAGCGCAGTCGGTTCTATCGCTTTTTTTATGGAACCGCCGTAATTTCCCTGGCGGCTTATCTGGGGACGCTTCCTTTCCTGATTTTTCATTTTCACCAGATCAGCCTGATCGGCGTTTTGGCCAATCTGGTCGCCGTTCCCTTTACCTCAATCGTTCTACCGCCTCTGATGGCGGCGTTGGCCGTCGGATTGGTTTGGGAGGGTTTGGGAGATTTGCTTTTACTTGTTTTATCTGGTCCGCTGTCGCTTCTCCTTTTGTCCTGCAAAGTACTGGCTTCGTTTCCATACGCTTCCGCCTTTGTTCCCACCCCGCCCAAGGCTTGGTTGCCGGTTTACTATTTTTTGGTTTTGGGCGTTCCCTGGTTTATTTACGAAAATCACCGCCTCGCCATCGTCGGTTCCGACGCGAAACAAAAACTAAAACAAAATTATTTGGCGGCTGGATTGACACTGTCCTTGGTCATGGCAGTCGTATGGCTGGTCTGGCCGCGTTTTCCCGATTGGAAACCACGTCTTCTGACCGTAGCGGTTCTGGACGTGGGGCAAGGGGAGTCCATCTTCATCGAATTTCCCGACCGGCAGACCCTGCTGGTCGACGGCGGCGGATTTTACAAAAACTCCCTGGACGTGGGCAAAGCGGTTCTGGCCCCCTTTCTCTGGGACAGGGGAATCCGCAAGCTGGATTATATTCTGGCGACGCATTCCGATCAGGATCATATCTCGGGACTGGAATCACTGGTCCGATTTTTCCCCGTCGGCCATTATCTGGATTTGGAAGGACGTTCGCGCGATCCCCGTATTTTCGAGATGGGAGAAGAAGCCCGACGGCGCGGCATACCTCAAGTTTTCGCTAAAGCCGGGGGCGCCCTGCAATTTGGCGAGGTCCATATCACGCCTCTGCATCCCAACCCCGATTTCATTAAACGCCGCTTTGGTAAACGAAAAAAATCAAAATACAAGATCAGCAACAATCGCTCCGTGGTATTGAGGATCGATTATAAAAAGTTCAGTATGTTGTTGGCCGCCGACGTTGAGCGGGAGGCTGAGGAATATTTGTTGGAGCGGGGAGCGCCTCTGGACGTCGACGTCCTCAAGGCTCCGCATCATGGCAGTCGATATTCCAGCACGGCTGATTTTATAGCGGCGGCGAGTCCGGAGGCGGTGGTGTTTTCCAGCGGTTATTTAAACGGATTTGGGCATCCGCACCGGCGGGTTGTGGATGATTATCGCCGGGCTGGAGCGCAAATCTGGCGCACGGACCGGGACGGAGCCGTATTCATCGAGACCGACGGGGAGAGTTTTAAAATCCGCGGCCACGGGCATTTATGACGCGCTTGTTTTCGGAGTCAATTAAGTTTGCACCTCGCAATCCGGGTGTATATATTGAACGTATGCGCTTCGATGGAAGCGTGGGGAGAGGAGAGTGCAAACCATTCTCCGGAGGTTACCATGAGGACCTTAAAAGTAGCGTTGTTAAGCGTTGTCTTGATCTTTGCCATACCGTCCCTGGCCCTTGCCGGGGGTATCAAGTTTTTTATCGGGCCGGGAATTATTCACTTCGGCTTTCCGCCGCCGCCGCATGTGCATTTTCACCCGCCGCCACCCCCGCCGCATGCGCATTATTATCCTCCGGCTCCGCCACCCTATGCCTGGCACGGACCGGGTTATTACGGCGGACCGCCGCCCCCGCATTATTATGGGGGCCACCGGGGAGGCCGTCGTCATCACCAGGGCCACCCAGCCAATCATCGTTACGGTAACGGCCATCATGATGGACACGACGGCCGTTCGCATGGGAATCGATCCCACAATGGGAGGCATTTCCGCTGAAACCAAAAGAATATAAGCCGGAGTTGAATCGAGCTAAATCCGCGATTCAGCCTCCGGCTTTTTTGGTTCTGGCGTTTCTATCCGGCGTATGCTTTTTTAAAATCCTGTTCCCTTAATAAAATTTCAGGAGGGATATTTAATTCTGTGGCGAGGGAACGGATCATGGATAGAGTTAATGGTCGTTTGCGCGACAGCACTTCGGAAACTTTACTTTTACTACCAATGATGGAAATCAAATCTTTTTGCTTTAAACCCTCTTCTTCCATGCGAAATTTAATCGCCTCCACGGCGTCGGGAACGTCAAAGGGGAAGCGCTCTTTTTCGTAAATTTCGGCCAAGGTCGAAAGAAGCTCCAGTTTTTTACCTTCGGGGGTCGAAGGTTTGGGATCAAATTCCATCAACCTTTCAATCTCCTTCAAAGTTTTTTCATATTGTTTTTCGCTTTTGATTACAGTTGGTTCCATCATCTGCCTCCCGCCATGCGTCTGGTATATTGGGCATGAGTCCCTATCCATCTTACAAGGACAATTTGGGTCTCATAGGCCACCTTGGTTTCCAATCGATAGTGATTGCCCTTTACGTTGAAGATAACGATGTGATCGGCTAAAAGACTTACCGTTGGATATCGGAATTTTATGTCCGCAGGGCGTTTCCATCGGATGTGTTCGACGTCAACGAGCCAGTTTTCAAGCCACGATCGGCAATCCGCATGTTTATGACTGAAGGCGCTTAATTTGTTCCGGCCTATGATTTTCATAAATCCATAAATTAATAACTCTCAAGTCCAGTAAAACTATAGCAGGTTCCCATTTCGGGAACAACAAAAAGTTCTTAATTTGGGAACTTTTTTGTCGCCTCTATTCAAAGCCCTTGCGGGGAGGGGCGAAATTTGTTATATAAACGGATTCAACTGATCTATATCACCCACGTTTTTCAGGAAACTCAATGGCCACCAAAGAACAAATCGCGAAACACATCGACAAATCGAAAGAAAAACTGGCGGAAGCGAAAAAAAACGCCGGGGAGAACAAGTATGATCTTGCGGTCCGCAAGCAAAAGAAAAAAACGAAGCGCCTGACGCGCAAGGTTGCAAAAATTTCCAACGACGAAAAGAACGCGGTCATTCGCAAAACGAAGAAAAAGGACCGCAAGGCTAAAGACTGACGCCGCCCGGTCCGGTTATTTTATTTCCATCCCCAGACCTCATGTCCTCCGAACTCAATATTGACCGCATCGCCCGGTTGGCCCGACTGAAGCTCACCGACGATGAGAAGCAAAAACTCGCCCCGCAGTTGGCCAAAATTGTCGACTATATCGACTTGCTGGGAGAGCTGGATACCTCCGACGTCGAACCCACCGCTCATATTCTGCCGGTTCAAAACGTTTTCCGGGAAGACGATCCCGTGAAAAATTTTCCGGAGGCCGACTATTTGTCGCTGGCTCCCAAACCGGACAAGGGACATTACGAGGTTCCAAAAATCATTGGCTGATCCCACAAACGCCCCGACCCTCCTTCAGGCCAGGGAAGATTTAAAAAATAAAAAATACTCCGCGCTGGAGTTGACCGAATCCTGTTTGCGTCGCATGGACGCAGTGGAGGATCGCGTTCAGGCCTACCTGCACATTAGCCGGGAACAGGCGATTGAACAGGCGAAGGCGGCGGACGAAAGAATCGCACGGGGAGACGACGCTCCGCTTCTCGGCGTCCCCCTGGCGATCAAGGATAATATTTGCACACAAGGCCTTCCATCCACCTGCGCGTCGAAAATTCTGGGCCAATTCAAGTCCCCCTACAATGCCACCAGCGTCGACCGAGCGCTTAAAGCGGGCGCGGTGATTCTGGGAAAAACCAATCTGGATGAATTCGCCATGGGGTCCACGACGGAGAATTCCGGAATTCATCCGACGCGCAATCCCTGGGATTTGGAGCGCGTCCCCGGCGGGTCCAGCGGCGGTTCTGCGGCGGCGGTGGCGGCGAAAGAGTGCGTCGCGGCTTTGGGAAGCGATACCGGGGGGTCCATCCGGCAACCGGCCAGCTTTTGCGGGGTCACCGGACTCAAACCCACCTACGGACGGGTCTCCCGTTTCGGGTTGGTCGCCTTTGCTTCGTCTCTCGACCAGATTGGCCCGATGACGCAAACGGTCGACGACGCGGCGGTATTGATGAACGTTATCGGCGGCAAGGATCCGCTCGACTCCACTTCCGCCGACGTCCCCATGCCCGATTTTACCCAGGCGCTGAATCGAAACGTTAAAGGCATGAAGGTAGGGATTCCCAGGGAATATTTTACCGAGGGGATCGACCCTGAAGTCGAAACCGCAGTCCAAAACGCTATAAAAACGCTACAGTCTTTGGGAATGGAGACGGTGGAGGTTTCGTTGCCGCACACGAAATACGCGGTGGCGACTTATTACATCCTGGCCTGCGCCGAGGCCAGCGCAAATCTATCACGCTACGACGGGGTGAAGTATGGCCACCGCACCGAGCATGCGGGAAACCTTATGGAGATGTATGAAAATTCCCGCGAGGAAGGTTTTGGCGAGGAAGTAAAACGCCGGATCATCCTGGGGACATTTGTTTTGAGTTCGGGATATTACGACGCGTATTACTTGAAAGGACAAAAGGCGCGCACCCTGATCAAGCGCGATTTTGAAGAAGCGTTCAAACAATGCGACGTTCTTGCCGGACCCAACTGCCCCTTGCCCGCGTTTAAATTGAACGAAAAGCTGGACGACCCGATGCAGATGTACCTGGCAGATATTTATACGATATCGATGAACCTGGCGGGTATCCCGGCCATGTCCGTCCCCTGCGGCCAGACTCAGGGGAAATTGCCCGTGGGCTTACAATTAATGGCTCCGCATTTTCAGGAGGAGACTCTCTTCACCGTCGGGAAACAATTTCAACTCGCCACGGATTTCCACAAGCAGTTTCCCACCCTCTAACCAGGCGCTTGCCCGGCGAAGGCGCCGGGGCCAGTAGGCGCCGCTTATACGGTGAATGTCACAAGCCGCGTTGGGTTTGCAAATCAAACTCTGCCTCCAGGCGCTTGCCCGGCGACTTATTTCCCGCCGTTGTCGTCTTCTTTTTCCACCAGAAAATAAAGCGCGACCAGGCTGGCGACGGCGATGAATAATTTAAGATAAATTTCGTTATAGTCCATGGATGGAATTATTTACCGATTCAGGAAAAAAAGCAATGCAGAGGACCGATTTTAGCGGGCCAATTTATCTGATAAAAAAAGCGGGCTTGTGCGTTGACAGTCCGGCGGCCCGGCGCTAGGATTCCAGAATGATTCGCAAGAAACTGGCAGATTTGGAAGGTTTGGTTGCCGCGTTGGTGGAAAAAAACAAACGCGCGGAAGAGCTCAACCTTCAATTGGAAAAAGAGCTTGGCGAGCTTAAAGCTCAAATGGAATCGGCGTTCGCAGAGCAGGAGTCGGGACGGCGAAATTTGGACGAACTGGTTCTCCTGGAAAACGCCAATAAAAAATTAAAAGACGACAGGGTTTTCGTCCGCCAAAAAATTAAAAACATTCTCGATTCCGTCGAGAAACTGAAATGGATTTGACCCCGCCATGATCCCGAAGCAACAGATCAAAATATACGGCAAATCGTATAATATAAAGAACCTGTCTTCGGAGATCGATCCCGAAGAGTTGGCCGCCTATGTGGATGGGCGAATGAAAGAACTGGAATCAGGATCCTCCAAATCGTCTACTTTGGATTTGGCGATACTCACGGCTCTGAACATTGCCCGGGAATTGCTGGAATTGCGCCGGGAAAACGCGGACCTTGAGAAGACAATGGACGAAAAAACTTCCGCCATGATTGAGGCATTGAGCCAGGCTTTGGAAGGGGAGTCCCAAACCGGACCGTCTTAATATCCTTGAGCCGTTTCGGCCTTTGTGTTAGATTGCAGATAAAGCTGGGATGCGATTTATTAGCTTCCCTGTAGCGTTCGTTTAAGAAAACGTTTTTGAGCCAACTCATAACCAACGGGATTGAAAGTCAGGCCGGGGTGTGCAAGCCTTTCCTCGGAAAGGAAGCCTAAACTGGCCGTGGAGATCCCACCTGTCCTTGACAGGTTCAAAAAAGTTTTCTTTCATCGGCGCCAACGGGGAGGCTTTCTGAAATTGCCCGAAAATCGGGCTGATATAGCAGGCAGGCTGACAGGGAATGACGATTTTGTTTTTAGGGGAAATTGTGGCGACGCTTTGGCGATGGATGGAGACCGTCCTCGTTCGGGAAAGCGCCGGGAATCTCAACAGTCGTGGGTTAATGAACCGTCAACGAAAAGATGTTTTGAATTTCGTTTTTATGAATAAACCTCAAGTTTGTTATTCCAACCCATCTGGCCGAGGAAGGCGAGAGCGTTTTGGCTTTCTCTCGTTACAACATTCCCCGGCGCCCGACCTCTCATACCCTCCTTTAACGTCAAACGGTTTTAATTAAGATCCGGCGATTTTTCCGTTTCGGATAAGGCGTTAACTCCTTCGTCTCGGCCTGTTTAGCAAGGCTATTTTTAAGTAAAGCGTCCTGAGAATTTGGCGAAGGGTTTGTTTTAACCTATGACTCCCGCGCAGGTATTGGATAAACAATCCATCAGGGAAGAAATGTTGAAGGCCCGTTCGGCTCTCGATCCGGCTGATCGGACGACTAAAAGCGCCGAAATGGCTCGAAGGTTATTTGCCGCCCCGGAGTTTGTAGATTCCACGGACATTTTATTTTACTTGTCGACGGAAACCGAAGCGCAAACCGATGAGATGATTCGCCGCTCCATCGCTCTAGGCAAAAATGTTTACGCCCCTTTGACGGACAAGCAAACGGGCGAATTAAAAATCTCTCGAATTCCGGGCCTGGACATTCCTTTTGTTCGAGGAGCCTTTGGGATTCGGGAGCCGGCTGAATCGGTAGTAGATATCTGTTCCCCTTCGGTATTGGATCTTATCGTCGTCCCCGGCGTCGCTTTTGGCGTTGACGGCGGAAGGATAGGGTATGGAGGGGGATATTATGACCGCTTTCTCGAACGTCACAAGGCCCAACGCGTCGCGATCGCTTTTGATTTTCAGGTTTTGGAAATCGTTCCCCAAAACCCCCGGGACTCCCGGGTAAACAAAATCATTACGGAAAAGCGCGCGATCCGCTGTTGACCGCCCTGTGAATTCTTTTCATATGAATAAGAGGTAACGAAGATGAATATTTTCTTCACCATTAAATTCAACTTTATCACCCTGATCATCGCCTCCATAATGGCCCTGGGTTTGGGGTATTTGATAGGATACTATCTCCGCAAAATTTTCTCTCAATACCAGATCAAGGAAGCAGAGGAATTGAGCAAGAAAATTCTCCATGAAGCGAAGTTGGAAGCGGAAAACAACAAGAAGACCTTCGCTTTGGAATTACGCGAAGAGCGGATGGCGGCCGCCTCCGTTCTGGAAAAAGAGTCAAAGGAAAAACTGGGAGAGATTAGAAAACAGGAAAACTCCCTCAGGCAAAAAGAAGACGAACTGAATAAAACCCGGGATAGACAAAAGCGCGCCGAAGAGGATTTGAAAAACCAACTCGACCAATTGGACGGGAAAGAGGCGCTGGTAAAAGAGGAAAAGGAAAAGTACGAAAACCTGGCGCTGGAAGAGATTCGAAAAATGGAAGAAATCGCCTCCTACACTGTGGCGCAGGCCAAGGAAGAGATCAAAAGCAAGATGTTGGATGAAGCCCGCTTGGAAGCGGCTAAGGAAATTCGTAAAATTGAAGAGCGGACGAAAAGCCAGGCGGAGGAACAAGCCCAAAAAATTATTTCCATGGCCGTGCAAAGATTGGCTTCCGACCACGTCGCGGAATCGACCGTATCCGTTGTGACCTTGCCCAGCGACGACGTCAAAGGGCGAATTATCGGGCGGGAAGGAAGGAATATTCGCGCCCTGGAGCAATGCACCGGAATCGACCTGATCATCGACGACACCCCTGGAGCCGTCGTGCTGTCCGGGTTCGATTCCATCCGGCGGGAGGTGGCGCGAAGAGCGCTTGAAAAATTAACCGTCGACGGGCGCATTCACCCCGGTCGCATTGAAGAAGTCGTTAACAAATGTAAAAAAGAGGTCAACCAGCAAATCAAGGAAGCAGGCGAAAAGGCGGTGATGGACGTCGGGATCGAAAACATTCATCCGGACATGGTCAAGCTTTTGGGCCGCTTAAAATACCGCACCAGCTACACTCAAAACGTTTTGGAACACGTCCAGGAAGTCGCCTGGGTCTGCGGATTCATGGCTTCCGAATTGGGACTCGATCCAAAACTCGCCAAACGAGCCGGCTTGCTCCACGACATCGGCAAGGCCATCGATCATCAGACGGACGGCACCCACACCCAGTTGGGCGTGGAGATTGGCAAGCGCTACAACGAGCATCCTTTTGTCATCAACGCGATTGCGGCGCATCATGAAGACGTGGAACCGGAATCCGTTTATGCCGTTCTGGTGGCGGCGGGGGATACCATTTCCGCCTCTCGGCCCGGCGCCCGCAGGGAGATGCTGGAGACCTACGTTAAACGAATGTCCCAGTTGGAGGAAATTGGAGATTCGTTCAAGGGCGTCGAGAAAACCTACGCCATCCAAGCCGGACGGGAAATCAGAATTATCGTGCTCCCGGACGGCGTCAACGACGACAGCGCCAACCTTCTGGCTCGGGACGTCGCAAAACGCATCGAGAAGGAAGTGACCTATCCCGGCGAAATCAAAATCACGGTGGTCCGGGAGAGCCGTTTCACCGAATACGCCCGTTAATAGAGGTTCCAAAAATTTGATCCGAACGCTCTTTATAATGTTTGCGTTCGCGCACGGTTTACCCCGATAGAAAAGGATTTCATGGAGGAATTAAACGAACTGATCAAGGCCCGAAGAAATAAGGTGGAGGAATTTCGCGGGCAGGGGATCAACCCGTACGTCAACCGATTCAAACCCACCGCGTTCATTGGAAGTTTGACCTCCGAATATTCTTCTTTGGACAAAGAGGCTTTGGAAGAAAAAGACTTGCGTTTCACCATTGCCGGACGCATGTTGACCCGCCGGAAACACGGTAAAACCACTTTTTGCAATCTTAAGGATGGAACCGGGAATATCCAGGTTTATGTCAACAAAAAAGCCCTGGGCGAGGCGTCCTATGAATGGACGGGGAAATACGACATCGGCGATTTTTTGGGGGCCACCGGAAAATTATCCAAAACCAATACCGGGGAACTGACCCTGTTTTGCGAGGAGTTGGTTCTATTGTCCAAATCCCTGCTCCCCCTCCCGGAAAAATGGCACGGACTGCGCGACGTCGAGCTTCGTTACCGCCAGCGTTACGTGGATTTAATCGTCAACCCGGACGTGAAACAGGTTTTCGTTTACCGGACCAAAATCGTTCAAGCCCTGCGCCAGTTTCTCGCCGACCGGGACTATCTTGAAGTCGAAACGCCGATGATGCAATCCATCCCCGGCGGCGCCACCGCCCGACCCTTTAAAACGCACCACAACGCTCTGGACATGGACCTGTACTTGCGCGTCGCTCCGGAGCTGTATTTAAAACGTCTGGTGGTGGGCGGCATGGACCGGGTTTTTGAAATCAACAGGAATTTTCGCAACGAGGGAATTTCCACCGAACACAATCCGGAATTCACTATGCTGGAATTCTACACCGCCTACGCCGACTATGAAGAACTCATGGACCTGACCGAAGAATTGTTTCGCTACATCGGCACAACGGTTTTTGATAAATTGAAATTCGATTGCCATTATGTTGAAGCGGGCGAGGAAAAGCAGGCGGTTCTCGATTTTGAGGCGCCCTTCCGGCGTTGCGCTTTCAAACAATCGTTGATCGAAATTGGAGGTCTTGCGCCCGACGTCGTCGAGGATCCGGAAAAGGCCGTCGCCTGCGCTCTGGAACACAAGGTTCATCTGGTGAAAACGGACAGTCACGCGAAAGTCATGGGAAAACTCTTCGATCATTTTGTCGAACCCAAACTGGTGCAGCCCACTTTCATTATAGATTATCCACTGGAGTTGTCTCCGTTATCCAAGAAGAAGGAGAGCGATCCCGACCTGGTGGAACGTTTTGAACTGTTCGTCGGTAAAAAGGAAATCGCCAATGCCTACACCGAGTTGAACGATCCGATCGATCAGAAGCAAAGATTCGAGGAGCAGGTCGCCCAACGCGATTCCGGAGACGACGAGGCGCATTGGATGGACCTGGATTTTATTCGCGCTCTGGAATACGGCATGCCTCCCACTGCGGGAGAGGGCATAGGAATCGACCGCCTGGTCATGCTGTTCACAAACTCTTCGTCCATTCGCGACGTAATTTTGTTCCCTCAATTAAAAAAAGAGGCTTGAAAACGGCGGCGCCTGCAATCGTCGCCGCAAACCGGCGTGAAAATTTGCGGCGCCTTGTATAAGGTTGGCCATGAAGAACAAAGAAACCGTCGGCAATGTGCGATAGTCAGTTGCCCGTTTAGGGGGAAATATCCAATCGCAAACCTTTGGGTCCAGCGTCACGCTGGCGGCGTCAAGCAAGTTTAGCGTAGCTTTGCTATGCTTGCGTTTGCTTTCCTTGTGTCTTTGCTCTTCATGGCCAACAGAATGGTACAAAATTAATAAGTCCTGACCCTAGCTTTCCCCTCATATGTCCTACGAATTATTCATCAGCTTCCGGCACCTGCGATCCCGAAGGTCGCAAAAATTTATATCGCTCATCACCTGGATTTCCATAGGCGGCGTGGCCGTCGGCGTGATGGCGCTGATCGTCGTGATCGCCGTCATGTCCGGGTTCGGCAAAAATTTGCGGGATAAAATTCTCGGAACCAACAGCCACATTGTGGTGACGCGCGCGATGGGCGGCGGATTGAACAAATACGAATGGATCGTCAAACAAGCGCAGGCGACGGAACATGTGCAAGCCGCCGCGCCCTTCATCATGGGCCAGGCGATGTTGATGCGCAAAGGCCAGGCGGCCGGCGTCGTGGTTCGCGGACTCGATATCGAGCGCGCCGAAAAGGTAAGCGATATAGCAAAAAACCTGACCGAGGGCAAATTGCGGGATTTACAAGCCCCGTCCGTTTCTCCTGAAAATTCGGACGCCCCGGCGCGCGACGGAATTATTCTGGGCCGGGAATTATCGCGCAAGCTGGGGGCCTATACCGGCGAAACCGTTTCCATGGTTTCACCCGTTTCCCGCGTCACCCCGCTGGGCATGATTCCAAAAATGAAAATGTTCCAAGTGGTCGGGATATTTGAGTCCGGCATGTTTGAATACGATTCCAATCTGGCGTTTGTCTCCCTGTCCGCCGCGCAAAAATTTTTCTCCCTGAAAAACAAGGCGACGGGAATCGAGATCAGGGTCGACGATATCTTCAAGGCCGGACAGGCGGCGGAAGCCCTGCAGGAAAAACTCGGTTTCCCCTACCGCGCCCGCGACTGGATGCACATGAACAAAAACCTTTTCTCCGCATTGAAGCTGGAAAAGATCACCATGTTCATCATCCTCATGTTCATCATCCTCGTGGCCGCGTTCAACATCATCAGCACCCTGTTCATGGTGGTGCTGGAAAAAACCCGCGATATAGCGGTGCTCAAATCCATGGGCGCTTCCCGCCAGAGCATCATGAAAATATTTTGTTACCAGGGATTGTTCATCGGCGTCATGGGTACCTTGTTGGGGTGCGCGCTGGGCTTCGCCATCGTGCCCAACATCAACGAACTGGTGGGAATGGTGGAATCCATTTTTGGAATCAATGTGTTTCCCAGCGACGTGTATTATCTCAACCGCCTGCCCTCGGAAATTCAGTGGAAGGATTCTTTCCTCATCGTCGCGTTTTCCATTATCATATGTTTTGTTGCGTCGCTTTATCCTTCCTGGCGCGCTTCCCGGCTGGACCCTGTCGACGGCTTGCGCTATGAATGATAAAAACTCCCAGGTTTCGAAGGAATGCTTGATTCAGGCCGTCGACCTTCACAAAACTTACGGAACCCGAGGCGATCCTTTGGAAGTTTTGAAAGGAGCCTCCTTTGAGGTTCAGCCCGGAGAAATTGTCGGCGTGGTCGGCGCCTCGGGCGTCGGGAAGAGCACCTTGCTACATATGCTGGGAGGGTTGGACCGGCCCAATGCGGGCAAGGTTTTTTTTCGCGGTCAGGATATTTTCGCGCAAAAAAACGGTTTCCTGGAAACTTTCCGCAATCGTCACGTCGGTTTTGTTTTCCAATCTTTCAATCTCCTGGCCGATTTCACCGCGGTGGAAAACGTCATGTTTCCCGCCTTGATTGGAAAGGCGGACAAAAAGTTGGCGCGGGAAAAAGCGGAGAACCTTTTAGCCCAGGTGGGGTTGCAGGACCGCCTGGAGCATAGACCGGCGGAGTTGTCTGGCGGGGAAACCCAGCGCGTGGCTCTGGCAAGAGGGTTGGTCAACGATCCGGAACTGTTGCTCGCGGACGAACCGACCGGGAATCTGGACTACCGCGCCAGCGATTCTCTTATAGATTTGTTGATTCAACTGAATCAAAAGACTGGACAAACTTTTGTGGTGGTGACCCATAGCCAACGAGTCGCCGCAAAAATGCACAAGGTGTATCAAATGCTCGATGGAAAAGTGGCGCGCACAAAAAAGGAATTCATCATTTAAGCGAAACTTTTTCGGATCAATGGAGGAGTCGTTTTGAAGCTCAAGGAAATCGCCGAAAAGGTAGGCGGGACGGTCATAGGCGACGAGGCTTTGGAAATTACCGGCGTTCGGGGAGTGGAAGACGCGTCTCAGGGAGACGTTACCTACCTAGCCGGCCAGCAGTATCTGGAGGCCCTGCGTGAAAGCGCCGCTTCCGCCGTTCTGGTCGCGACGGCCGTCGATCTGGGCATGGCGCAGGTGGTCGTTCCCAACCCGGCTCTGGCGTTTGCGAAACTACTGGCATTTTTTCATCCCCTGAAACGACCGAAACCCGGCGTGGATTCTCGCGCCGCGATGGGCGCCAACGTCCGGCTTGGCAAAAATGTAACCCTTTCGCCCTTCGTCTGCCTGGGGGATAATGTTGTCTTGGGCGATAATTGCGTTCTCTATCCCGGAACCTTTGTGGGAGACGACTGCGTGATTGGAAACGATTGCCTTTTTTATTCCAACGTCACCCTTTATCCGGAAACACAGGTGGGAAACCATGTCGTGCTTCACTCCGGCGCGGTGATCGGCGCCGACGGATTTGGCTACACGCTGGACGAGAAGGGTCGGCATTTTAAAATCCGGCAGATCGGCACGGTCAAACTGGAAGACCATGTCGAGGTGGGAGCGAACTCCTGCATCGACCGGGCGAACCTGGGCGTGACGTTGGTCCGGGAAGGGACCAAGATCGACAACCTCGTGCAAATCGGGCACAATTGTACGATAGGGCCGCATTCGATTATCGTATCGCAGGCCGGCATTGCGGGAAGTTGCCGGTTGGGAAGTTACGTAATGATCGGCGGGCAGGTGGGAATCGCGGATCATCTGCAAATCGGGGATAAGGCGATGGTGATGTCGCAGGCGGGAGTGGCCAGGGACGTCCCGGCGGGGGCTATCGAGGGCGGCTCGCCCAGTTTGCCGCGTAAGGAATACGGACGGGGGGTGGCGCTATCGCGTAAACTTCCGGAATTGGCCAAAAGAATTAAAGAGCTGGAAAAAAGGCTGGACGCGATTGAAAAATAATTTTCACGTCTATAAAATATTAAAATAACCTTGTGATCTTATTTCCATCCGTTAACGAGACGTCTATGTCAAACCAGATTATGGGCGACTCTAAAAACTGTTCATGGCCGCGAGCGGCCCTTATGAAATAAGGGTCCGCGAGTTGCCTGGAGTCAAAAAATCGAATGATCAGAAATCCCCTTATAAAATCCCGTATTCTGGTCGCCCTCGGGTTGATCTGCATTTTTTTTCTTTTCTCCGCCGTCTCGCCGCCGTTGATGTCTTCCGGGGACGTCGAGAAATACGTCAACCAAAAGCTGAAACGAAATTCCAGGGTTCTACGGCTCCGGGAAAAACGGATTGGAGACGAGGGAGCTAAAGCGCTGGCTGAGTTGCCGGGCCTGGCCGCTCTTGAGACTCTGATCATTTACAAAGGGCTGGTAAGCGACGAGGGGGCGAAGGCCCTGGCGGAGTCCCCCGTACTAAAAAACCTGAAGGCCCTGCATTTGGAAAACAATCAAATCACCGACCGCGGCGTGGAGCTATTGGCGCAATCTAAAACCTTTGCCAATCTGGAGATTCTGAATTTGTATCGCAACCGGATTGGCGACGAAGGCGCCGAAGCCCTGGCGGAATCAAAAACCCTGAACCGCCTGGCCATCCTCAACCTGAGTTATAACCAGATCACCGACGTCGGGGCGTTAAAATTGCTCGCCGCCGCCCGAAACTCCAATGTGTCGCAAATTGAATTGTCTTACAATCCGATAGGCGAGAAAGGGAAAAACGACTGGGAGCGGTTTCAAATGTTGCAGAAATTTAAATCGCTGAAATCCCAGGGCGCTTTAGGCGATCTGAAGAAAAACTATATCGGCGATCTGGGAGTCAGGGCCTTGCTGGACTCGTCGCTTCTTTCCGAATTGAAAGAGTTGAACCTGAGCGAAAATAATTTAACGGACGAAGCGGTGGTGGCCTTGGCCAAATCCAGGAATCTTTCCAATCTTTCGACCCTTCTGCTGGCGGGGAATATGATCAGCGACAAGGGCGCTAAAGCCCTGGCCGAAGCCGAGCATCTCAAGAACCTTAAGACGCTCGATTTAAACTATAACTTTATTGGCAATCCGGGAGCCTTTGCCCTGGCAGGCTCGCCTTATCTGACCAACCTCGAATCCCTTCGGCTGGGACAAAACAGGGTCGGTTGGGAAGGGGCCAAGGCCTTGAAAGAATCCAAAACTCTTGCCAACCTGACGTATCCGATTTTTGGTTTCTATTAACCGGTCGGGGTAGCCCCCGGAGGCAGAGGGTTTAGTTTGGATAGTTTTCCTTAAACTCCAACTGTCAACCGACAACGGGCAACTTATTTCCCCAGCGTGTTTTTTAAATAATTTTTCGACGGTTTTTCCATGATCCAGATTCTGGAATTTGAAAAAGAAATCTTCGCTCTGGAAAACGAAATCCAGCGTCTGCTTTCGCTCTCTTATATGATAGACAGCGTGGGCGATATTTCCCACGAGATCGCTACCCTGAGAAAAAAAGAACGGCGAATGAAGCACGAGGTTTTTTCCAACCTGAACGGCTGGCAAAAAACCCAGGTGGCTCGTCATCGCGACCGGCCTCATTCCCCGGATTATATTCAAGGAATCTTTACGGATTTTGTCGAGTTGAACGGCGACCGGCACGGAGGATTCGGCCCCTCCATCATCGGAGGACTGGCGAAATTTGAAAGCCAGTCCGTCGTGGTTTTGGGGAATCTGAAGGGCCGCAGCAACGAAGAGAAGATCGTCCGTAACTTTGGGATGCCTCAACCCGAAGATTACCGGAAAGCCCGGCGCCTCATGGCGCTTGCGGAAAAATTTGAGTTGCCCGTCGTCGCCTTCATCGACACGCCGGGCGCGTACCCGGGAATCGACGCGGAAGAGAAAGGTCAGTCCGAAGCCATCGCCGGTAATCTGGCGGCCATGGCGGCATTAAAGGTTCCCCTGATTTCTATCGTGATTGGCGAAGGGGGAAGCGGAGGCGCCTTGGCCATTGGGATGGGCAATCGCATCCTGATGCTGGAGCATTCCATTTACTCCGTCATTTCTCCGGAGGGTTGCGCTTCCATTTTGTGGGGGAACAAGGATAAAGTCGTCCAGGCGGCGGAAGCCTTGTGCCTGACGGCGCAGGATCTGCTCAAACTGAAAATGATCGACGGCGTCATCATGGAACCGCTCGGCGGAGCGCATCGCCACCCCAAACGGACGGTCATCGCGGTTAAAAAAGCGGTGCGCGCGGCCTTGAACGAATTGCTCCGCATTCCCGCGGAGGAACTTGTGAAAACCCGACGAGAAAAATTCCGCAACCTGGGCGTTTATGAAGAACTCCAGGAAAAAGATTCTTAACACAACCCAACACTTTCCTTACAGCCGCACCTGGCTCCTGAACAAATCCGCATAGACGGAATTTTCGTTAATGAGTCCTTCGTGCGTTCCTTCTTCCACCAGCGAGCCGTTTTGGATCACCAGAATCCGGTCGACGTCTTCCAGCGTGGAAAGCCGGTGCGCGATGATCAGTGTGGTCCGGTAAGCCGTTAATTTGCTCAGAGCCTCTTTGATTTTACTTTCCGTCGCCGTGTCCACCGAGGCGGTCGCCTCGTCCAGAACAAGGATGGGCGGGTCTTTCAAAAAAGCGCGCGCGATGGCGACGCGGGTTTTTTCCCCGCCGGAAAGTTTCACGCCTCTTTCACCGATCAGGGTATCGTAGCCTTTCCCCAGTCGTTCGATGAACTCGTGCGCATGCGCCGCCTGGGCGGCTTCGATCAACTGGTCCCGGGTCGCTTCCCGGTTTCCATAAAGAATATTTTCCCCCACGGTTCCGTTAAATAAAAATGGATCCTGGGAAACGAGACCGATCTGCTCCCGGAGGTAAGCCAGATTCAATTGGCGAATGGGAAAGCCGTCGAGGCGGATCGATCCGTCGTTCGCGTCGTAAAAACGCAGAAGGAGTTTGACGAGCGTGGACTTTCCGCTTCCCGTGGCTCCCGCCAGGGCGACGTGTTCCCCCGGTTCGATGGAAAAGGAGACGCTGTGGACGACTTCTTTCCCTTTCGCGTAGGAAAAAGAAACCCGGTCGTAAACAATCCGGCCCTGCACGTTGGTCGAGGGCAGAATGGCGTCCGGCGCTTCCTGAACTTCCGGTTGCGCGTCTATGATCTCGAACACCCGGTTCCCCGACACCAGGGCGTGTTGCAACATGTGGTTCAGGGAATGCAGCTGGTTGATGGGATTATAGAAAAGAGCCAGATATCCCATGAAGGCGACCAGGGCGCCCACGGTGATTTCTTCCGCGCGCACGAGACCGATTCCGTAAATCAGAATGAACAAGGTTCCCGTCGACCCCAGGAACATCATCGCGGGGGAGTACATGGCCCATAGCCGCATCACGTTGAGCGTGCCCTGGCAAAGCGACTGGCTCCTGTCGTTGAAACGCTGAACCTCGTGTCGTTGACGGTTGAAGGCCAGCGTCTCCCGAATTCCCGATATGGTATCCTGCAAAATCGAACTCAATTTGGCGGAGCGTTCCCGGTTGATCTGGTACAAATCCTGGGCGCGGTGAGTGTACTTTATCGCTCCCAGGAACAGGATGGGGATGGGGATCAGGGAGACCAGCGCCAGTTTCCAATGCAGGAAAAATAAAATAATAATAATACCGACGAGGGTCAGCATGGCGGTGATCACCTGTTCCACGCCGTCGATGAAAATCCTTTCCACGTTGGTCACGTCCTCCGTCACCCGCGACATGATTTCCCCGGTGGACCGGTTTTCAAAATAAGTCAGGGACAGTTTTTGCATGGCCTGGTATAGCTCGGATCGTATGTCGTAAACCACTTTTTGTTCCAGGATGTTGTTGAACATGATCCGGATATAGTTTGAATAGTTGCGGCCCAGGTAAGTTACCGCCAGCCCCGCCGTGGCCCAGTAAACAAAATCGCCGCCGCGTTTCTCGACCAACAGATCGATGATCTCCTTTATGACCCAGGGCGGAACGAGGTCGAGAAGGGTGGTTAAAACGGCGAAAAACATCGTCCACACCACGAGGCGTTTGTAGGGACGTAGATAACTCAACACGCGGTAAAGTGATTTCATTTTATCCAGGGAACTTTTTGGAATGAAGAAAGATACTATTCAACGGCGAAGTATTGCGGAGGCCATAAATTTTTTGGCGATTAAATTTTGCACAGAGACCTATAATATAACATCGAATTGAAAAATTTCTTAACAGGAAGAGGCTATGGAATATCGTAAATTGGGAAACAGCGATTTGGAAGTTTCGGTCGTCGGGTTTGGCGCCTGGGGAATCGGCGGCGCGCCGTTTTGGAAAAACGAGGGGGACGAGGCGTCCAAAAGCGCAATCGCGAAAGCCGCCGACCTGGGAGTCAACTTTTTCGACACGGCCCCAGTGTACGGGTTTGGGCGCTCCGAGGAGTTGATCGGCGAAGCGTTGAAATCGCGTCGCGATAAAGTCTTCATTGCCACCAAGTGCGGCTTGCGTTGGAAAAAGGAGCGCTTGGGGGCCATCGATAAAGATTGCTCGAAAAAGTCCATCCTCGAGGAAGTCGATCTCAGCTTGAAACGCCTGCAAACCGACGTGATAGATTTGTACCAGGTGCATTGGCCGGACAATAAAACCCAGGCGGAAGAGACGATGGAAGCGCTTTTGGAAATTCAGCAAAAGGGCAAGGTTCGGGCCATTGGCGTGAGCAATTATTCCGCCGCGCAAATGGGAGATTGCTTGAAGTTTGGCAGGATCGATTCGCTTCAGCCGGAATACAGCTTGTTGCAACGCAAAATTGAAAAGGAGACGGTTCCGTTTTGCCTCGAAAATAATGTTGGAATCATCGCCTACAGTCCTCTGGCGTCCGGAGTTCTAACCGGCAAGTACGACAAGAACACCCACTTTAAGGATTGGCGCGGAAAGGGAATTTTGGGCGAATTCATCGGGGAGGCGTTTGTGCGAAATATCGCGAAGGTCGACCGGTTAAAAGAGATTTCGCGGACCGAAGGGAAATCCTGCGCGCAACTGGCGGTGAACTGGGTGATTCGTCAACCGGGATTGACCTGCGCCCTGTCTGGCGTTAAGAACGCCGATCAAGTGGCGGAGAATCTGGAGTCGGTGGGTTGGGAGCCGGAGCGTTCAAACGAAATCGACGAAATATTCGCCGTCGCGTCCGCGTAAACGGTCACACCACAAGCTGGATGTAAAGGCGGATTAGTTCGTCGCCGGCCATGATAACGATGTAGGTGGCGGCGGCCAGGTAGGGGCCGAATGGAATTTTGCTTCCTTTTTTCCAGATAAGCATCAGGGCCAGTCCGATCACGGCTCCCAGAAACGAGCCGACAAAGATAACCAGCAAAACGCTCTTCCATCCAAGAAGAGCGCCGACTCCGGCGATGTATTTTATATCGCCGCCGCCCATTCCCTCCTTGCCGAATACCAGAGGACATAACTCGGCGATTCCGTAAAATAATCCGCCGCCCACCAGAAACCCTATGATGGAATCCACAGGACCCATGATGTAGCTTCCCGCCGCCAGCCCCAACACGATTCCCGGCAGGGTCAATTGATCCGGAATGATCTGGTGTTCCAGATCAATGGCGGTGATGACGACCAGGGCGGGCGCGACGATCAGGTAGGCCAGGCCTTCCCAGGTGAATCCGAATTTTAAAAATACCCCGGTCATCAATATGGCGGTCAACACTTCGACCAGAGGATAAATTACGGAAATGCGGGTCTTGCAGTTCCGGCATTTGCCCTTCAACAGGAGATAGCCGATTACCGGGATATTGTCGTAGATTTTGACCGGGCTATTGCAGGAGGGGCAGTGGGAGCCGGGAAATACCAGAGACTCCTTGAGCGGCATCCGGTAAATGCAAACGTTGGCGAAACTGCCGATGCACAGCCCGATAAAAATTACGTACGCGACGTGAAATTGAATTGGGATTTGTGCGAATAATTCCATGAGAGCTGGCGGTAAAGTTTTGCGGTTTCAGGGAAGCGTGGTTTCAATGATATTGCGAATGATATCGTAGGGAAACCCTTTGCGTTGCAGGCGCTGGGCCAGTCGGCGCTTTTTTTTTACCAGGTCCAGACCCGCCAGCGAAGGCAGGCATTTTTCGGCGCAGGACCAGGCCAACTGGATCTCATCTATCTCGGAAAAAAGTTTTTCCAACGTGGAAGCGATCAACCCTTCGTCCAATCCCTTCTGAAGAAGCTCCTGCCGGATACGAAGTTTTCCGAACCGTCGACTTTCGATGCGCGCCCTTCCCCAGTCCTCGGCGAATTGCCTGTCGTTGATGTAGCCAAGGTCGGTCAGGTAGGTCAGGGCGGAGCTTATGGCGGACGGAGAATATTCCTTTTTATGGAGATAGGTTTGAACTTCCCGGCGACTGCGCGACCGGCGCGCCAAATATTTTATCCCGGCGGTTTTGGCTCGTTTGAGTTCTGCCTCCATGAGACTTTTGCGTTCGTCAGGATTTACGTTTTTTGCGGGTTCCCTGATCCTCTTCGTCGGATGGTTCTTTCCTGGAATCGCCGACGGCTTCGCCCGCAGGCGCGGGACCCCAGCCAAGGTTTGCCTTTATTTTGGCTTCGATTTCATTGTAGATTTCGGGGTTCTCTTTCAGAAAGGTTTTGGAATTTTCCCGGCCCTGGCCCATGCGATTGTCATTATACGAAAACCAGGTTCCGCTTTTGGCGATGACTTCCTGCTCCACGCCGAGGTCCAATAAATCCCCCGTCCTCGAGATGCCCTCTCCGTAAATAATATCGAATTCGCAATCCTTGAAAGGCGACGCCACCTTGTTTTTGACCACCTTGACGCGCGTTCGTCCGCCGATGATCTTGTCGGCGTCTTTGATGGCGGATATCCGGCGGATATCCATCCGCACCGAACAATAAAACTTGAGCGCGTTGCCCCCCGAGGTGGTTTCCGGGCTGCCAAACATGACCCCGATCTTCATGCGGATTTGATTGATGAAGATGAGACAGGTGTTGGACTTTTTAATGACCCCGGTTAGTTTGCGCATGGCCTGGGACATGAGCCGCGCTTGCAGTCCCATGTGGGAATCGCCCATGTCGCCGTCCAACTCCGCCTTTGGAACCAGCGCGGCGACGGAGTCAATGACGATGACGTCCACGGCGCCGCTTCGGATAAGAACTTCGGCGATCTCAAGGGATTGTTCGCCGGTATCGGGTTGCGAAAGCAGAAGATCGTCCAGGTTGACTCCCAGCTTTTCCGCGTATTTCGGGTCGAGGGCGTGTTCCGCGTCGATGAAGGCCGCCACCCCGCCGGCTTTTTGCGCTTCGGCGATGATGTGCAGGGTGAGACTGGTCTTGCCGGAAGCCTCCGGACCGTAAATTTCAACAATTCTTCCTCTCGGCACTCCCCCGACGCCTAACGCCCTGTCCAGCGAGAGGGAACCGGTGGAGATGACGCCGATTCCTTTTAAGGCTTCCGCCTGGCCGAGTTTCATGATCGATCCTTTCCCAAATTGCTTTTCAATTTGGGAAAAGGCCAGTTCCAGGGCTTTTGCTTTATTGTCGTCAACAGACATTTTGATTCCTCATATTTATATGGTGGGTGGCGTCAATCAGGCTTCAGCCGGATGCAACGGAAATTTTTCCAAAACAGTGTATATCGATCCCTGGGGAGTGAGCTGACTTTTATATAGCGTCAGGGAATGCACGTGGATCGGCTCGCAGTGGGTTTGTGCCATGGATTTCATTCGCTCCTGCAACGGCTTTTTCCCCTTGCCGGACCTAAAGCGCCCCAGCGTGAGATGAGGCGTGAAATCGCGGCGCTCCCTGGGAAATCCAAGGGATTCCAGGCCGCATTCCAGAGATTCCCGGATCGCCGACAACGAAGAATCCGAAGCTTCAATGCCCGTCCATATCACGCGCGGGCGGGAAAAACTAGGATAGACCCACGTTTTCCTTATCCTGATAATAAATTGGGAGTAGTTACCGGCAATTTCCAAAGTCCCGGTCCTGACCTTTTCCAACTGCGGCTCGTCCACAGCGGCGAAAAACTTCAAGGTTAAATGAATATTGGCGGGCCGGACCCATTTGACGTCCAGAACAAGATCGTCAAAACCTTTTTGAATTTCCGCCAGAACGTCTTTGGCAAAGGGTGGAATATCGACGGCGATAAAACAACGCAACTTGGGCACAGTTTACAAAGAGGGAAAATTGATGTCAAACACAAACGGGCTTTCGGATAATTTGCGGGTTGGGTTTTAGGGAAATTGAATACCCGCGCAAAATCCAAGACACATTTATAGAAGGGGACGGCCCGGCCAGCGTGACGCTGGACTCAATTAGTGTAACGTTTTAGGGGGGGCGGTTCAAGTATCGGTGGGCTTGCGACTCCAACCCTTCCACCGGGCGTTGCCCGGCCAGCGTGACGCTGGACTCAATTAGTGTAACGTTTGAAGGGGGGGCGGTTCAAGTATCAGTGAACTTGCGACTCCAACCCTTCCACCGGGCGTTGCCCGGCCAGCGCCAGGCAAGCGCCTGGAGGCCGATAGCGTAACCTATTTGGGCAACGCTACGAGCTTGGATGCGCTTGCATATTAACTGTAGCAATGAAAGTTCGGCGGGTTAGAGTCCGAGTTGAGGAAAATTTTTCAATCGTCAACCGTCACCCCTGGGCGTTGCCCGGCCAGCGCTGGAAAAACCTTTCCCGTATATAATTTCCAGCGAGCCGGGCCAGGGTTTTGTAGCGCTGGGAATATAACCGGTCGAATTGTATGAGCATTTGGCGTTTCAGGACTCTCTTGAAAGCGCCGGGCGAAATTTCCCCGTCCAATACTTTGCGTTTTAATACTTCGACCGCCGCCGGGTCGAGCAGATTTAGCATTTGAGGCATGACGCTCATGATTCAATTCCTCCTGAATGGGTTGCCAATACGATTAAGTAATAGCAAAAGCGGCGCCTTTTATAACTTATTGAAAATAAAGGAGTTTTATTTTTAAGTGCGCCGGGGAGAAGGGTAAAGATTTCCCCCTCACGGCAAAATGAGGGTTTTCTCTATAGAAGTTGAACGATTGCTATCATCATTATTTCCGCGCGGGAGGCCATTCGACAGGTCAAGAATTACGTATTTGCTCCGATGATCTATAATGAGGTGAACGGGATTTTAGACTTCTACAATTTGTGAACGACATCGGAGGGGAAGCGATCAGGAAATGAGAAATATGCGGATGAAAATATACGCATGCCTGGCTGTTTTCCTTATGGTCGTTTCCGGATGCGGGAGCGGCGACAAATTTGATACGGACGCCCCCGGCATTGTGGTGGATTTCACCGTCGACGTTGATTTGAGTAAACCCGTCGTTCAATCCAAACCTGTAAAACCGGAGGCGGTGGAAAAAGATCCGTCCCCCATAAAAACTTCCCCGCCCAAACAGACCCTGCTTGATCCTGTAAATGCGGAGCTTTTTTCCCCCGACTCAAAATACCGGACCCTCAAGCGTTATGAAGTTCCCCGGCGGGAGCTTGTCAATATCCGCAATGACTCCGAGCGGGAATCTGAAATCGAAAACGTATTGGAAATCCCGGTAGCGGCGGAAAAAAGTCTGGTGTTGGGCGGGCGGGGATTGGACGTCGGCGGATTCGAAAATCGCTCCAGCGACCGATTGTATATCTCCTCCAAACGCCAGTTTGAAGGGGCGAGGGTTCCTGAGCGCGAAGAGTCCAGGGCGGGACCCATATATATTGGCGAGGGAATGACGCCGCGCGAAAAGGCTTTGGTTTTTCATTCACGCCCCGGCGGGTATTTTAAAGAATCCAAAACCTCCGGCGAAAAAGAGGTGTTGCCCGCTCCCGCTCCCGCCATGCGCTTTACCAAAAAAATTCCCGAAACCCGGCTTTTGCTTGCCGAGAGGCCAAACAAAGCTCTCAAGCTTCGCAGAAAAGAGGATCCCATGGATCTGCTGGTGGGCCATCCGGATATCAACCGCGAACGTTACAGGAATCCTGATTGAGCAGGATCATTTCCCCCGATCCGGTTTCTCCGAGGTCGGGGCGCTTTGGGAGAGGTCCGGAATATTCGGAGCGCTCGGGGGATGGCTTCCCTTGTACCAGTAGAAGACCAGCCAAAACCCAATCATAAAAATTACGAGTATCATTTTCCGGGTCCGGCTGAGCGCGGGGAAATTTTTTTTCTCAGATGATTGAGCCATTACCGTTTCCTCGTCCTTCAATCCACGGGCCGGTCAGGG
>JAJDBD010000074.1 GCA_029261575.1 Nitrospinaceae bacterium
GCCGTTCGCCCGATGCGATGGACGTAATCTTCCGGGTCCTGCGGCAAATCGTAATTGATGACGTGCGTGATGTCGTCGACATGGATCCCCCGGGACGCCACGTCCGTGGCGATGAGGATTTCCAAACGGCCTTCGGTAAAATATACCAGCACCTTCTGGCGTTTTCTCTGGTGAATGTCCCCGCTGATTTGCCCGACGCTGAATTTGTTGTGAAGCAGTTGGGCTTCGAGCTTTTCAACCATCTCCTTGGTGTTGCAGAAAATCAGGACTTTCCCTTCGCCCGCGGGCGGCAACAGACCCAACAGCAGGTTGAACTTTTCGTGGGAACCCACGTGGTACAGCGATTGTTTGACCTTGTCTACGGTGATCTTTTCCGGCTCCACCACCAGTTTTTCAGGGGTGTTCATATGCTCGTAGCATAATTCCATGACGCGGTAGTTCAGCGTTGCGGAGTAGAGCATGGTGAGCCGCTGGTTGTATTTGGAGGTGTTTCTCAGGATGTATCTCAAGTCGTCGATAAAACCCATATCGAACATGCGGTCGGCCTCGTCGACCACTAAAACCTGTACCGATTTCAAGCTGAAAAACCGTTGCTTGTAATAATCAATCAACCGACCGGGCGTCACGATGAGAATATCCACGCCGTCCTTGATTTTCTGGCGTTGTTTATCATAATCCACTCCGCCGTATATGCAGACGATCCTGAAATTACAATGCCGCCCCAATAACTCCGCGTCCCGGCCAATCTGGATGGCCAACTCCCGGGTAGGCGCGATGATCAGTCCGCGGGGACCCAGGTGGTCCGTCCGAGATTTATCCTTGGGAGATTTTATTTCAAGGGGAGGGGTTTTGAGTAAATGGGTGAACATGGTGATCAAAAACGCGGCGGTTTTTCCGGTTCCGGTTTGTGCCTGACCGGCGACGTCCTTTCCCTGCAAGCTGAGGGGAAGCGTCTTGGCCTGGATCGGAGTGCAATATTCAAAACCGGCGTCGCGAATGCCGCGCATCACCTCTTCAGGAATAGGAAGAGACTCAAAAAGGGTCTGGGTAGAATGGGTAGAAGTAGATTCCAAAATATTCAATTCTAATTTGGTCGCGAGATTAACAATGCAGGAAATCGCGAAGGAAGGGCGTTTCAAGTAATATGCTATGAAAATCGTTTAATTGCAAGTTCTATTATATGAATCCATCCCCGGAATACAACCTCAAATTATTTTTTGTTGACTTGAAAAGTGTATGATGGTTCAATGCCCGCCTCGATTTTAGGGGCCTTATCCGGCGCCCCAGAAACCCTCGCCGTCAAAACCCGGCGCCCACTGGTCATTGATCAAAAAATCCTTTTTATCCATTAAATTTGGGTTAATATAAGCGGCTTCTGGAATTTTCTTCCGGGATCGTCGAAGAGGTTTACCGACTGATTATGCAAATGCCTACAGTTATGAACTCAGCAGGTGAATTGTGATTAAGCACGACGTTGTCATCGTAGGTTCCGGTCTGGCCGGAATGCGGGCCGCGCTGGAATTGTGCAAGGATCACGACGTGGCCATATTGAGCAAAGTCTATCCCTCCCGCTCGCATTCGGGCGCGGCGCAGGGCGGTATCGCCGCCGCGTTGGGCAATTCCGGAGACGACAGTTGGCAGGAGCATATGTTCGACACCGTCAAGGGCGGCGATTACCTCGGCGATCAGGACGCTATCGAGGAATATTGCAAAGCCGCTCCCAGGGTCATTTACGAACTGGAGCATATGGGTTGTATTTTCAGCCGGACGCCGGAAGGCAAGATCGCCCAGCGAAGCTTTGGCGGCCACTCCAAACCCAGAGCCTGTTTCGCCGCCGACCGCACGGGCCATTCCATCCTGCACGCCCTGCACGAGCAATTGCTGAAAAACTCAAAATCCATCAAAATTTATTCAGAATGGTACATGCACTCGCTCATTTCCGACGGCAGCCGTTGCGCCGGCGTGGTGGTGAGCGACGTTCGCACCGGCGCCATGGAAACCATGCACGCCAAAGCGGTAATATTTTGCACCGGCGGCTATGGCCGCGTCTTTAAAATCACCTCCAACGCTTTCGCCAGCACCGCCGACGGAGTGATTGCGGCCTTCAACGCCGGGGTTCCTTTGGAAGACCCGGAATTTGTCCAGTACCATCCCTCTGGATTGTGGCGGCAGGGCATTTTATTTTCCGAGGCGGCCAGGGGAGAAGGCGGGACCTTGCTCAACGGCGACGGCAAACGCTTCATGGAAACCTACGCCCCGACGCGCATGGAACTGGCGCCGCGCGACATCGTGTCCCGCGCCGAGCAGAGCGAAATCAACGAAGGTCGCGGAATCGACGGTAAAGATTTTGTTCATCTGGACCTCACCCACCTCGGCGAAGCCAAAATCATGGAACGGCTCCCGCAAATTCGACAACTTGGGATTGATTTTATCGGCGTCGATTGTGTGAAAGATTTGCTCCCCATTCAACCCACGGCGCATTATTCCATGGGCGGTATTCCCACGGATATAAACGGTCAGGTGATTCTCAACCACGGGGACGGGAAGGCAACTCCCATGGAGGGATACTTTGCCGCCGGAGAGTGTGCCTGTGTTTCTGTGCATGGCGCCAATCGGCTGGGCACCAATTCGTTGCTGGAGGCCGTTGTGTTTGGCGAACGGGCCGGCAGGGCCGCATTGGAATATCTTAAAACCGCCGGGTTTGCTCCGATCAATGAAAGCCAGGAAAAGACCAAGGTCCTCAATCAAGTCGAGGAGATATATCAAAGCGACGGATCGGAAAGTTACAACGAAGTCCGCACGGAAATGAAAGAAACCATGACGAGTCTTTGCGGCGTTTATCGTAATGAAGAAAACTTAAAAGAATGTATTTCCGCCGTGAAGGACCTGCAATCCCGTTTTAAAAAAGGTAAAGTGACGGATAAGGGTAAATTGTTTAATACCGAGCTTTATGAAATCATGGAACTGGGAAATATGCTAAAAATGGCTGAGATCATCGCCACTTCGGCTTTGCAAAGAAAAGAAAGCCGGGGCGGACATTCGCGGACGGATTTCCCCAAACGCGACGACGATAATTTTCTACATCATTCACTGGTCTATAAAAACGGCGAGGAACTGGAAATCAAAAAACGCCCCGTTACGATCACCAAGTATAAACCTGTGGAAAGAACTTATTAATGTCCGTTATAAAAATTAAGAGATTCAATCCCGAAAAGCGCAAGGATTCCTATTTTCAGGAATTCAACGTCGACCTTAAACCCGGTACGACCCTTCTCGACGCGCTCAACGAGATCAAATGGGAGCAGGACGGAAGCCTGACCTACCGCATGTCCTGCCGGAGCGCCATTTGCGGGTCCTGCGGCGTAAAAGCCAACGGCCACGCCACCCTGGCCTGCCAGAAGCAGGCGGAGAATTTGCTCGATAAGAACGACGTCATCACCGTAGAGCCTTTGGGTAATATGCCAGTGATCAAGGACCTGGTAACGGATTTCAAACAATTCTGGGAAAAGGTCGATCAGGTCAAACCGTTTTTAAAGAACGAGCAAGCCCCGCCGGAGAAAGAGCGTAATCAGAGTCCCGAACAATTCAAGCTCATCGACGACTCCAGCACCTGCATCATGTGCGGCGCCTGTTATTCGGACTGCAACGTTTTGGAAGTCGACGACAAATTTCTAGGACCCGCCGCCCTGGCCAAGGCTCAACGGTTCGTCGGCGATTCGCGCGACGAGGATACCCTGGAGCGCGTCAAGGAGTTGAGCGAACCGGGCGGTATCTGGGACTGTACCCATTGTGGCGAGTGCGTGGAGCGATGTCCGAAACCGGCGCAACCGTTTTACCGTATCAAGGAAATCATGACCGTCGCTCTGGAAAAGGGCGTCCACAATAACAACGGAGCGCGGCACGCCCTGTCGTTCACCAAATCCATCAAGAACAGCGGCCTCCTGAACGAAAATACCCTGCCGGTGGAGTCCATGGGTTTCACCAATATCAAAGGGTTGCTGGAGTTGGTTCCCGTAGGACTCCGCATGTTGTTGAAAGGAAAAGTGCCTCCCATCATTCACAAACCCTGCGACGAGTTGAACGACGTCAAGCGGATATTCAAGGAACTGGATCAATGAAGTTTGCGTTGTATACCGGCTGTGTCGCGCGCGGCGCCACAAAGGAGTTGATGATTTCCACCATGAAAGCGGCCCGCGACCTGGGGATCGATTTCGTGGAAATGAAAAGCGCCGCCTGTTGCGGCGCCGGCGTGTTGTCCGAGCAAAGCCCCATTCTGGCGGACGCGCTCAACGCCCGAACCATCGCCCAGGCCGCAAAGCAGGACCTGGACATGATCACCATCTGTTCCACCTGCCAGGGCAACCTGAAAAAATCCGAATGCAAACTGGACTCGGACGCCGAGTATCGGGACAAGATCAACTACGTTCTCAAGGACGGCGGGCATCAATACGTCAGCGGCAAAACCAAAATCAAACATTTTGCCAATATCCTGGCCGCTCCCGAAGGCTTGAAACTTTTAAAGGAAAAATTAAAGCGTCCGTTGACGGGATTAAAGGTCGCCGCCTTTTACGGGTGCTATGTGTTGCGTCCCTCCGAGCTTTCGGATTTTGAAGATCCGGACAATCCAACAGGACTGGAAGATATTTTTTCGGCCCTGGGAGCGACTCCGGTTTTTTACGACGGTCGAACGAAGTGTTGCGGATTCCCCATCGTCATGATGAACAAGGAAGCGTCGCACAAAATGGCCGGCAACGCCCTGGTGGACGCTATAGAAAGCGGCGCCGACGTGGTGGTGACAGGTTGTCCTCTGTGTCATTTGAGCCTGGATTCCTACCAGCCGGAAATCGACCAGCTCCGTCAAAAAGGCTATTCGATTCCCATTCTTCATCTGCCGCAACTGGTGGCTTTAGCCTTGGGGCATTCTCCCAGGGAACTGGATATGCACAAGCATATCGTTTCGGTCAAGGAACTGGAAGCCAAGCTTTCCTGACCGTTTTTTCTTCCTTCCGGCTTTATGGCCGACTCCCTTTTTAAACTCAAGCGGAAAAACCTGGTCCTCCTTCTGGGTCTTGCGATTTTTCTCGCCGTCCTGGTTTTGCCCTCCCCGGAGGGAATGACTCCCGAGGCGCAAAAAATGTCCGCCGTCGCCCTTTTGATGGCGGTGTGGTGGATGGGCGAGGCGACCTCCATTTCCGCCACTGCTCTGCTTCCGCTGGTCCTGTTCCCGCTGTTGGGGATCCTATCCGCGCGGGAAACGGCTCCCAACTACGCCAACCATCTGGTGTTTTTGTTTTTGGGCGGATTCATGATCGCTCTCGCCATGGAGCGATGGAATTTTCACAAGCGGCTTGCCTTAAACATTATTAGCCGGGCCGGAGACAGCGTTCCGGGAATGATTTTAGGGTTCATGATTGCGACGGCGTTTTTGTCGATGTGGATATCCAACACCGCCACGACCATGATGATGTTGCCCGTCGCCATGGCGGTGGTCCGGCAAATCGCCGCCCAGTCGGCGCCTGAGGGTTCGGGCAATGAAAGCGCGCAAATCGAATTCACTCAAAACCTGGGACTGGTTTTCATGCTGGGACTGGCCTATTCCGCCAGCATAGGCGGCGTGGGCACCCTCATCGGCACGCCTCCCAATATCGTTCTGGCGGGGTTTTATAAAGAACTTTTTCCCGAGCGGCCCGAGATCACATTTTTTCAATGGATGCTGGTCGCCGTTCCTATCGTTGTGATATTTTTGCCGCTGGCTTGGATTTATTTATGCCGCGTGGTTTCCCCGCTCCCGCTCGGGCAAATTCAGATGGGTCCCGAGGGCGGAGAGGCGATCGGCAAAGAACTTCGCGGACTGGGGCGCATGAGCCGGGCGGAAAAATATATCGCCTGCATTTTTTCCGCCACTGCGGCGCTGTGGATATTTCGTCAGCCCATCAACCTGGGATTTTTCGCCGTCCCCGGCTGGTCGCAAATTTTTGCGCGTCCGGAATTTGTTCAGGACTCCACGGTGGCCATGGCCATGGGAGTTTTATTGATGATCCTGCCCGTGAATGGGAAACAAGGAATCAAGCGGGAGGGCAAAACCGAACGCTTTCTTTTGAACTGGAAAACCGTGGAAACCGGCGTTCCCTGGGGGATTTTGATTTTGTTCGGCGGCGGATTTTCCCTCGCCGCAGGATTCAAAACAACCGGGCTGGATCAATGGATTGGCTTGCAGTTGTCCGGCGTTGCGGACTGGCCGCTGTGGCTGACGATCCTGATCGTATGCCTGGGAATAACGTTTTTGACCGAGCTTACTTCCAACACCGCGACGGCGACGATGATCCTGCCCATTCTGGGCGGCGTGGCGGTCGGAGCCGACTATCCGCCCCTGCTCATCATGGTTCCAGCGGCCCTTTCCGCGTCCTTTGCCTTCATGTTGCCTGTGGCGACCCCGCCGAACGCCATTGTTTTTGGCAGTGGGTGGGTGACGGTTCCCCAGATGGCACGCGCCGGCCTGGCCTTGAACTTCCTGGGCGCCCTCCTGATCACTCTTCTGGTATTGCTCTTGGCGGATAAAGCGTTCGCTTGAACCGACTATCGACTACCGACTACCGACTATTTCAATTTTAACTTTGCGGACAGAAATTGGGATTTGTTGTAGGCCTGAAAATAATTATTCTCGGCCTCCTTTAATTTTTGATAACCCTGCGCAAACAGGCGTCCGTCTTCTTTAGGGATGGCGTAGACCCAGGCCCCAAACGCTTTCTCAAAATTTTCAAAAGTGTTTTGCAAATCGCGATAAATTTCCTGCGTCTCCCTGGCCCGGGGTTTCATTTGACGGACCAGCCGCAGACCGCGCCGCGCCAGGGGAAGCAGTTGATCGCGGATTTCCACGAGATAGGGACGCCAGGTTTTTTGAACGGTTTTTTTCGGGCTGGGATCGGCGGATTCAATTTCAAAAATTCTTTTGGCGATTTTTTTTGTAATGTCTCCGATCTCCGCGTTGTTGGGGTGCTGAATGAAATTCTGAAAATCCCGCGTCAAAGCCTGCTGGTCCGGCGATTGGGCGGCGGTGGCCGTTCCCGTTTGGCCGGGCGCGGGGTCGCCGCGAATGCTGGAGCCGGTCTCGCTTTCCTGGACTTTGATCGAAGGGACGTCCTGTAAAAAAGCGTAAAGATTGTCGACTCCGCGCGCGGGAACGTTGGTTTCTTTGGGAGGCGGCAGCGGACGTTTGAACTTGGGCTGTGGAGGGGGTCTTGCTGGTTGCGGCGGTGGTTTTAAGATCCCTTTGGCGGGCGCCGGGTCGGCCTCAATGGTTTTATCTCCCGTTTTATATTCCAGGTTGAGCGTTTTGTATAACAGGGCGCCGTCCGGCGTTGTCGCGTAAATAGCGCTCCCGATGACGGCGATGTCAACGAGGTCCGGGGTCTCTGCCACTCTGCGCCATTTGAACATGCCGACGTAGAGGTCTCGCATCCAGATTTGATTGCCGCCGTCGGCCATGAAAATTTTATCCCGGTTGGCGGCCAGAGCTTTTGCGGCGATCGCCGTTCCTACTTTTCCCCAGTTGGTATTGCGCTCCGCCGCGTCGCGCTTCCACAATCGTCCTCCCAGCGCCGCGTAAAGTTTGTGTCGGCTTCCGGTCATGATTTTAATTTGATTGGCGTAGCCGATAAATTTCCAATCCTCAATCCGGCTGTCGGGGCTTCCCGACCAAAGCCGGTGGTCCTGGGTAACCATGAACAGTTTTCCGCTCGCGCCGGCCAAAGCGACAGGGTCTTTGGCGGCTCCGCGCCCGATCCATTCGGGTTGGGCGGCCTCTGGGTCCAACGACCATAAACGCCCGTCCGGGGAAAAACCGTACAGCTTGCCGTCCAGCGAGGCCGTCAGAACAAGCTCGCGTTTTGGGCCGAGCGGGATCCATTCCGACCCTTCCATGGGAAGGGGGAATAACGCCGCGATCAAAAACGTTAACAGGATAAAGCGGATAAAGTGGATTTTTGCCGATGCGCGCATTTGCATTTTTCCGATGGATAAGGGCGATTACTCCGGCTTGGGTTTCCAGGCCAGGATAGGGTTGCGCGCCGCCCGGGCTTCGTCGACGCGGGTGACTTTCGGCAATACGGGAGCCTTGCGCAAACTTTCCGGGTTTTGCTCCGCTTCCCGGGCGATGTTTTTCATGGCTTCGATGAATTGGTCGATGGTTTCCTTGGACTCTGTTTCCGTCGGCTCGATCATGAGCGCTCCCTTGACGATGAGAGGGAAATAGACGGTCGGAGGATGAAATCCTCGGTCGATGAGAGCCTTGGCGACGTCCAGGGTTTTCACGCCGTGCTTGAGCTGGAATTTATCGCTGAACACGCATTCATGCAGGGTGGGACTGGAGTAGGGCAGGCAGTAGTCGTCCTTCAAACTGGCGCGGATGTAATTGGCGTTGAGCGCGGCGCCTTCCGCCGCCCGGCGAATTCCGTCCCTTCCCAGCGACAGGATGTAAGCGTGGGCGCGCACGAACATCCCGAAATTGCCGTAAAAGGATTTGACCTTGCCGATGCTTTGCGGCCGGTCGTAATTCATTTTAAACCCCGCGTCCGATTTTTGAATCACCGGAACGGGAAGGTAGGGGACGAGGAATTTTTTGACGCCGACCGGACCGGCGCCGGGTCCGCCGCCGCCGTGCGGCGTGGTAAAAGTCTTGTGTAGATTGAAATGTAAAACGTCCACGCCCATGTCGCCCAGTTTGCATATCCCCATGACGGCGTTCAGGTTGGCTCCGTCGCAATAGACCAGTCCGCCTTTCGCATGCACGATTTCGGAAATCTTCACGATATTCTTTTCAAACATCCCCAGGGTGTTGGGATTGGTCAGCATCAGGGCCGCCGTATCCTCGTCCATTAAAGATTCCAGTTTCTGGATGTCGACCTGCCCCTCGGAGTCGGAAGGAACCTGCACGACGTCGTATCCGGCCAGGTGCGAAGTGGCGGGATTCGTTCCGTGGGCGGAGTCCGGCATCAACACCTTGCGTTTGGATTTCCCCTGGGCCTCGTGCCAGGCGTGGATGAGGAGCAGTCCGGTCAATTCCCCCTGCGCTCCCGCCGCCGGTTGCAGGGTGACGGCGTCCATGCCGCTGATTTCTTCCAAGTATCCCTGCAACTCGTGCATGAGTTGCAAACTTCCCTGGGAAAAAATTTCCGGCGCGTAAGGGTGATGCTGGCTGAAGCCGGGGAGGCGGGCCATGTCTTCGTTGATCTTGGGGTTGTATTTCATGGTGCAGGAACCCAGCGGATAGAAATTCGTGTCGATGCTGAAGTTCCACTGCGACAGTCGCGTGAAATGCCGGACCACGTCGAGTTCCGTCAACTCCGGAAAGCGCTCCAGCGGACCGCGCAATTCGTCGGGAGGGAGCAGGGTTTCCAGTTCGACTTCCGGGACGTCGAGCGCGGGCAGGGAATAGGCGATTCGCCCCGGCGAGCCGGTTTCAAAAATCGAGGGCTCGTCAAACAAAATACCTTTGGCGGCGGGGCCGGGAAGGTTCTGGGTTGCTGTGAACTGATCCATGGAAGGTTCCTTATCAGGAGTTGACGTTTTCGTATTCAGGGTAGCATTTTGTCGAGACCGGCGACAACTTCTTCGGGCGTAAGAAAGTCGCCGTTTCTTTCTTCAAAAATCATCGACCGGGTATGGCAAGGTCCCCAGCGCTCAATTTGGCCGTGTTTGAATATCACGGCCAGCGGAGTTTGCAGGGCCGAGGCCAGATGCATTATACCGGTATGGTTGCAAAACAGGAGATCGCATTTGGCGATCAACCCGGCCAGTTCCTTAAGAGACAGCGGCGGCAGGACGAAAGGTTTCGACTCCGGGTTATCGAACAGGGAATCGACCATTTCTTTTTCTCCGGGGCCGCAAACGATGAACACTTCGGCGCGCCCGGATTCCATGAGCCGCTCGCAAACGGTTCGAAACTTTTCCAGTTTCCACCCCCAGGCCGGAACGCGCGTTCCGGGTTTGACGAGAACCAGCGGACGCTCGGGATGTTTTCGATTCGCCTTCAGGAACGCCTGGGTTTTTTGTTCTTCCTCCGGATTGAAAAAAATCCTCGGCGCTTCTTGAATATTTTTCGCGCCCAACGCCCGGATCAGGTCCAGGTTATTTTGAGTTTCGTGCTGGACGCCTTCGCGGGGAGGTATCTGGACGTTGTAGAGCCAGGCGCCCTCGTCGGTTTTATAATTGACGCGCCAACGGGCGCCGGAAAAAAAAGCCATGGCCGCAGCGGTGGCGCTGAACTTACGATTCAATGTAATGGCGACGTCAAAACGGGCGGCGATCAGGTTTTTAATTAATGGAATTGGATTGCGTTTGTTGAATACCAGTGTCCGGTCCACGTTGGGGTCGTCGGCCAGTAGACTTTTGTAGGCCCGATCGACCAGCGCCGTTACCTCCACTCCGGAAAACGATTTCTTCAGGCTTGCGTAAACAGGGGTGGAGAGAACGACGTCCCCCAAACGATCCGGCCTTATCACCAGAACCGAGCGGATTTTATTGAAATCCAAAGGCAGAGCGGGAGCGGTCCCGCCCCTATGGAAGAGCGTGTTTAGAAACCCCCAAAGGGCGCGCTTGAACATTTTTTCCATCCGCCGCCAAGAGCCGACAGGCGGTGCGGTCTCCGTTTTATTTTCCAAGGAGCGACGGCTTTCTTCTCGCAGGTTATTTTATTATTCGAGGGGCAAGGCTTCGTCGACGAGCATGATGGGGATGTCGTCTTTGACGAGGTATTTCAATTTGCAGGCGGTACAGTTCAGGCTCTCTTCGTTGGGTCCTAAATCAAGGTCGCCTTTGCATTTGGGACACACCAGAATTTCCAACAGTTCTTTATCCAGGGCCATAAGTTTTTCTCCTTTTTCCTTTTTCCGTTTTCCGCAGTCAGGCGGTAGGAAGGTCGACGCGTTTGGGCAAGCTACATTTTACCAGATCGAAAACGTCGTCGACGCCGATTTCATCCATGCATTCGTTATTATAAGGGCATTTTCTTTTGTAGCAAAAACTGCAAGGCTGGGTTTTGTGAATCGTCCGGTGCCCCTCGCCAAAGGGACCGTTCCTCGCGGGGTCCGTGGGACCGAATAATGAAACCGTTGGGACGCCCAGAGCGCAACACAGGTGAAGCGGACCCGTGTCGCAGGTCGCCAGCAAATCCAGGCGTTTGAACAGGGCCATGGATTGGTGGATGGTGGTTGCGGGCGCCGTCCAACTAGGTTCCTGCATTTTAGAAGCAATGGTTTTGACGAGGCCTTCTTCTCCCGGTCCCCAGTTTAATAAAATGTGGCAACCCATCTCGCGCGAGATACGGTCGGCCAGTTGCGCGAATCGGGAAAGCTCCCAGTATTTGGTAGGGAATCCGGCGCCGGGATTGATTCCCACGAGGGACCTGTCAGCCAGTTCTTTTTGGGACTGAAACCAGCGGTCGATGTATTCCGTCGCTTCGTCTGGAATGCGCAGGGGATATTCCTTACAAGGTTCCATCTCTCCTATGCAACTTAATAGAGAAAGGTTTTTATCGACCACGTGTTTATCGGTTCCAAAAGCCGGAGCCTGGACGTTGTTGAACCAAACGTTGGGCGTTTCCCGGCAGTCGCTTTGATGAAACCCAATGCGTTTTTTGGCGCCCGAAAGAAAAACCAGAACGCCGCTCTTGATCAAACCGTGGAAATCGAAAGCCGCGTCAAATTTGCGTCCGCGAAGTTGTTTCAGGACGCGCAGGATTTCTCCCAGACTTTTCAGGTTCCAGTTTTTCCTCCAGTATTTGGTTCGCACAACGATGCGTTCGTCGATATCGGGGTTGTCGTCCAAAAGTCCCTGGTAGCGTTCCTCGACCACCCAGGCAATGTGGGCCTTGGGGAAACGTCGGCGCAAGGTCCTGGCCGCGGGCAAAGTGTGAAGGACGTCGCCCAGGGAACTGAACTTGACGATCAGGATTTTTGGTTTGGTGGGGTCCATGAAAGCGAGAGAACCCTGTCGGGCAGGGCTTTCAATATCCATTGGTAAAAACGGAAGCCTATATAGCCCATCAATATACCACAAGCGGCTCCGGCCAGAACGTCGGAGGGATAATGCTGGCCGAGGTAAACTCTGGAAATAGATATTAAAACGGCGAGCGCGCCGACTAGCAGGATTGAGTTTCTGTAGCTGAGCGCCGAAAGCGCGGCGACGGCGAAGGAATTTCCGGCGTGGTTGGATGGGAAGGAAAAACTGTTTGAGCAATGCTGGATATGTTGCAGGATATCGACGACGTGGCAGGGGCGGGGGCGGGCAAAAATGTTTTTCAATATATAATGAAGGAAGGCGTCGTTGACCGCCACCGTAATTCCCGCGACAATCAGAAAAATAATTCCCCGCGTTTTTCCCGCCAGAATCAAAAACACTCCGGCCAGAATTCCC
>JAJDBD010000075.1 GCA_029261575.1 Nitrospinaceae bacterium
GAGCGCCATCAAAACCAACGTCCCCCAGAACAAACGGGTCCGGTGGCGGATAACAAATTCGGCGACTTCGTCCATCGCCACACTGTCTTTCTCGCGAGCCTTTTTGACGCGAAAGGGTATAACCGCCATGAACGCGGGAAGAAACGTAACGGAAAAAATATAAGCCGCCGCCACGCCGATCGACACGATGTTTCCCAAATCGCGAAAAGGCGGGGAATCGCTGAAATTCAAACTTAAAAATCCGATCGCCGTGGTGAAACTGGTGATAAAGATTGGGCCGTGGTTGACGCGCAGGGACTCGACAATCGATTCGTCCCGGCTCTGGCCCAAACGCATCTGGTGGAACATCGTTGACAGCAAATGAATGCTGTCGGCGACTCCCAGGGTCAATATGATCGTGGGCGCGTTGGCGGAAATGGGCGTGAGTTGGACGCCCGCCCAACCCGCCATTCCCATCCCCGTCAGAATGGAAAACGCCGCCACTAAAACTGTGCCCACCGTGCCGGAGAAAGATCTCAACACCAGAACCATGACGACCATGGCGACCAGGTACATCAGGGGCGTCAGGGTCGTCATATCCCCCTGCCCCGCCTCGTTGAAGGCGTTGTTCATGAACGCAATGCCGGTGAGGTAGAATTGGATTTCCGGATATTTGGCGCGAAAGCGCTCGGCCAGATCGCGGGCGAAGGCGACCACCTCGCCGGTTTCGCCCACGGATTTCCCAGGCAAATGAACGGTCACGTTTACGGCGGTGATATCGGAGGCGGGATTGATCAGGCGATGGATCAACAACGGTTCTTTAAGTGCGACGGCCCTGATGCGCTTCAAATCCTCGTCGTCGAGACTGGCGGAGTTTTCCGCCAAGTCCTCAACCACCAAATCGTCGCCGCGCGCCCAGGTGTGCTGGAAATTGGTCACGGAATCCACGCGCTGGGAATAAGGCGCTTGCCAGGCGTCCCGCGTGACCTCTTCCACCGCCGCCAGGGTTTCGCGAGTAAACACCTTGCCGTCCGCAGGTTCCAGGACGATCAATATATTGTCGTTCTTGGTGTAGATATTCTGCAACGCCTCAAAGGCCTGCAGTTGAGGATTGTCTCCGCTGAAGAAGACCCGGTAATCGGAGGAAAACTGCAAAAACCGCCCGCCGCTGGCCGCCAGAACGGCCAGCCCCAAAGCCATCAAAATGACCCACCATTTATATTGGATTACCTTGACGGTATATTTGGAAATCCAGTTATTTTTATGTTGATTTTCCATTGCTTATCCAGCATTAAGCCATAAGGAGTAAATAATTTTAAAAATATTTACATCAATGGACCCTACGAAATTCCCTTGACCAACAGTTGGGTCACTCGTCGGGCTTGATCCTGCAACTCGGGCAGGGAATAGGCTTTCAGGAAAAATGGACTGTTAAATTTTGCCGTCGCGGCTAAAATGGTATTCGCGGTTTTTACGACGTCGTCGACGCGAAATTCTTCCCGACGAATCCCTTCCACAAGAATCTCCACAACCAGCGCCTGCAGAACCTCCAAATGCTCCTCCACAACGTCCCAACGTTCGCTGGAAATATAATCGACCAGTTCCATGAACCGCGTCTGCTCACTAAACTGTTGATATAAAAAACTTAGTTTGGCAACAACAAAGTTTTCCAAACGCCGGGCGGGATCTACTTTTGGCTTGCGGACCTCTCGACGCAATAATTCCTCTGACTGCCTCATGCACTGCCGGGCGCATTCCACTCCGATTTCAAATTTGTTGTCAAAATAGTGGTACAGGTTGCCGGCGGACATCTCGCAGTCGGCGGCGATTTCGCTCATCGCGGTTTTACCGAATCCGTTTTGTCCAAAGCGGGAAAAAGCGCGGTCCAGAATCCGCTGGTGGATATTATCGCTAATTTGTCCTGAGACTTTCATGCTCTATATAGTAAATAATTTTAAATATATTTACCATTTATTTTTTTCACATTTACTTTAAGGGAAACTTAAAATTGCATAATAATTTCCGCCAATGAATTTCTGGGATACCCTGGAAAAAAGGTGTTTGGGGAGGGCGGGTGCAACGCAGGTTCACTCTTCGAGCGCCGGTTTGTCTACCTTTTCCGGCGTCACGCTGGCGATTCCGTCGGTGATTTTTACAACGTCCTTGTCGATCTTTTTCAATTCCTTGTAGGCGGCGTTGTAATGGTTCACCGTCGTTCCCAGCGAATTTCCAAGCTTGGCGAAGAACAGTTCGTAATTGACGATGTGGCGGCCCAACACCTCCACCCGGCCCCGGATTTCCCTGGCGGATTCCTCGATTTTCAGGGCGCGCAAGCCTTGCAACACCGTTTGCAGATACGCCATGAACGAGGTGGGGGAAACCACGATCACCCCTTTGGAAAAGGCGTGCTCAATCAGGTTGATAGCGGAACCTTTCACGGCGCCGACCGCGTTGGACAGCAAATCGTAATAAATCGCCTCCGAGGGAATGAACATGAAAGCAAAGTCCAGCGTCCCCTCGTGGGGACGGATGTATTTCGCCGTCTCCGCGATCCGGTTTTTAATGTCCTGGATAAACTGTTTTTCCAAACGCTCCTTTTCTGCCGAGTCCTTTTCTCCCACCAGACGGTTGTAGTTTTCCATGGGGAATTTTGAGTCGATGGACAGGAGTTTCTCGTCCGGACCCTTGCCGAAAAAAATCACGGCGTCGACTATCGCCCCATCCTGAAACTTGTGCTGGAGCGCAAAATGGTCCGGAGGCAAAACGTTCTTCAGCACAGACTCCAGGAAATATTCCCCCAACACGCCCCGCTGTTTGGGATTCTGCAAAATGTTTTGCAGGGTCTTCAGTTGTTCCGCGATGTTGACCACCTGCTTGTTGGTTTCCTTGACCTGGACGACCTGGGCGGTGATATCCTTGATCAGTTTTTGCGATTCGCTGAACTGGGTCTTCACCGACTCATGCATTTGTTGCGAGGACTCGCCGAGCTTTTTTTCCAGCGCCTGGGACAGGTGATCGATCTGATTTTGAATCAGCAGAAGGCCTTTATTAGGGTCGTCGCCGCTTTTCTTGCCCAGCAACGCCCAAACGAGGACGCCGCCCACGACCAGACCCAGTAAAAGCATCAATATGATTTCCAGCGATATCATCGGTTAGATCCACCCACATGAATAAAAAAGAAACGCTCTGTTACGCTACCGACGCTCCCTGCGCATACGTCAGAATTCTGGGTCCCCATTCCGTCCATTCAAAGCGGCTATCCGCCATGTAAATCAAACGGTCTCCGGGTTTCAATATCCTCTTGTTGCTCGGGGTGAGGTCCAAATCCTTTTCGCCTTCGCTTTTAACCCCCACGATATTCAGCGGCAGATCCAGAGCCAGCAAGGCCGTTTTCAATCCGCCGACGTCGATCTCCAGATTGTCCGGATTCCAGGCGCGGACCTGTCGGCGGCTGATGTAGATTTGACTGCTCCCGGCGTTCGACGACAGTTGGCTGAAGACCTGAAACACGCCCTGGCTTTCCAACTCCTGCACCAGCAAACCCATTTGCAAATCCGTGGCGCTGACGCCCCCGTCGATATGAAAATGATCGAGATTTTTCATGGTCTCCGACCGACTGCAGGACAGAATGGTGATCGTGTTTTTCCAGTTTCGCTCGATCAGCGCGGCGGTGAGGGTGTTGGTGTCGTCCATCCCCGGAACGCCGGCCGAGGCCAAAAGCAGGCAGGCCCTGGCCGTTGACATATTGGCCCGCTCCAAAGTTTCCATGGACGACGGCAAGCCCATGACAAAACCGTCCAGCCGGTTTGCCAAAAACTCCGGAATCTCCCGGTCTCCGTCCGGCAGGCTTTGGGTCACAAGAACGCGCGGCAGGTCCGCAAAGTCCGGATTGCAATCCAGTTCTTTCAACAGTTGCCTGATCTCTTCGTAGGACGGGACGTTGACGACGACCAGATGTCCCTCGCCCTGGTAGCTTCCTTCTCCCTTCATTTTTCTCAACCTCCTCTGCATGGCCTTTTCTAATATAACGCCCGTGAACACGCCGAAACAACCGATGCCAAACAGCGACGTCAAAACGGTGGCGACGCGCCCGGGCGCCGTGTGGGCGGAGTAATCCCCGTAACCGATGGTTGTCAGGGTAATGTAAGCAGTCCACAGCCCGTCCCAAAAGCTGACGTCTTTTTCAAACGCCGAGAACACCGCCGCGAAAACCAGGGTCATCAAACCGAGGATGATCAGCAGGGTCAACACGTAGCGCCATTCGGGCCGAAACAGGACGCGGAAATATTTTTTAAAATGGAAACGGGGGAAATACATTCGATGCGTTTTTCAGGTTTGTCGAACCTGGCTTAAAATTTTCCGGTTCATTATAACGGCAAGCCGGGTTAATTGAAATCAGACAAATGTTGCCCCTGAAAGCTCAAAGACGGTAGAGTCGAAGTGTGGTCCATTTCCATCATTGACAGCCTGGCTCTTCTTGGTTAGGGTAACCTTGATAGCAGACAATTTGGAATTCCATCCTTCCGCGACATTCGATGAAATTGAAGCGCTCCACTCAAATCCTGGGAAGATATTTTTTCCTCCCGATCGTTCTTCTGGCCCTTTCCGCCTGCGGCGCTCCGCAAAACTCTATCGAAGCGATCAAGGCCGAATACGAATCCTCCCCGGAATACGCCGTCATCCTCAACGATATGGAAGAGGAGGGCAACTTTTTCCCAACTTACTACCATCAATACCGGGTGGATATCGGCGATCAAAAAATCATGAAACCCCCCGTCGAGGTCGACGAGAATTTCTACAAAAATAACGTAAATTTTCTGGGCATGGTCCTGGCGGCAAAAACCAACGACGGCAAAAGTTACAACACGCCCTTTCCGCCCGGCTACCAATACGTCGGCAACTCCCAATACGGGCATTGGCAACAAGGTAGCGGCGGAAGTTTCTGGGCGTTCTACGGTCAATACGCCATGATGTCCAACCTCATGGGCTGGGCCGGCGGCGGGTTGCGCCGCAACCATTACGACGGCTGGAACTCCAGCATGGCCTCGCATCGACCTTACTACGGACCCAACAACCAGTTCGGCACCAACGGCTCCTACACGCAAAAGGCCAAACCCGCCTTTTACGCCAAAAG
>JAJDBD010000076.1 GCA_029261575.1 Nitrospinaceae bacterium
GGAAAATAAAAAGCGAATCGTCGACTTGGCGCGCGGAGCGGATATCATGTACTGCGAATCTCCGTTTTTGGCGGAAGAAGAAGAACGCGCGCGGGAACGGAGGCACCTGACCTCGCGTCAGGCGGGCCTCCTCGCCCATGAATCTGGAGCGAAGGATCTGCGAACCTTCCATTTTTCGCAAAGACACACCTTCAAAACTGATCAACTTGTACAAGAAGCGCAGGCGGCGTTTAAAAGCGGTCGTTAAATCCAGACAGGATACATAACCGTTTTTGCGCAAGGCCGTCGGCGAAGACGAATCTTTCAATTTTCCATTTTCAAATAAGGAAGGGATATGGACAAGCAGAATTCCAAGGCGAAAACCGCGCTGATTAATTTTTGCGTTTTAGCGGCCGCTTTGGTTCTGTGTCTGGGGCTTTTGGAGATCGTTTTTCGTTACGGCATGAACTCTGAAAAGGAACGATCCTCGATTACCAAAGAATGGCAGGAGAAATATGTCAAAACGAATCGTCTGGGCTATCGCGATAAAGAATACGCCTATGAAAAGCCGCAAGGGGTATTCAGGATTCTAGTCCTTGGAGATTCCCAAACCTTTGGGCAGGGAGTGGAAAGATTGGAGGATACCTGGCCCAAAAAGTTGGAGGAGAAACTGAACGCGGGGCTGAGTCCAAAACGATTTGAGGTTCTAAACGTTTCCGGGCCCGGTTGGAATTCCGACACGCAATTATACCAGTTGTATAGATTCGGTTTGAAATTTGACCCCGACCTCGTTTTGCTGGCTTATTACCACAACGACATTCCAATGCCGCTATATTTTGAATGCGATAGTTCGGACAGGACAATTTTTCCTGAAGATAAAACGCTGGATATTGACATGACAAAGTTGGAAGTGTACCGGTTTTTAAAGTTTAGGTTTAATAGAGCGCTTGAAAAATTGGGACGAAAACCCACCTTTGCAGAGTGTGTTAATAAACTTTACGAGTCCCGCGGTTGGGATATGGGAAAGATTTACCTTGATACGATGAATCTTACGGCAGGAGTTAAAAATATACATTTTATGATCTCCGTTCTCCCCGTGGTTTATGAGTTGAACGAGAATTATCCTTTCAATGTTATGCATTCCCAGATGAAAAAATATTGCCGCGAAAGGGGAATTTATTGCGTGGATTTATTTGAAGAGGGGTTTCGCGGGTTGGACGCCGATGACGTTGCCTTTTCCAAAGTCGACAGGCATTTTAACGAAAAAGGAGCGGAAGTCGTTGCGCAAACGCTTTTTGAAAAAGTTGGGATTTTAAAAAGTTATCAAAACCTGGATCGTATTCATAGGATTTTTTCAATTCAGGAACTGTTGGGGGAAAATAAACTTGCTACGGGCTTAGACGCTCGTCTTTCCAAGGCTGATGCGGAAAACAGTCCAGTAAAACTGTCTTACGAGGAGCAAACTTTAATTGCGACGGAAGACAATTCCCGGCTTTCATATGAAAGGAATTTTTTTAAAACCGGAACCCAAGAAAAAGAAAAAACCGTTAGAGGGATTTTTGACTCCAGTAAAAAAATCTTTGAAATAGAAAGGATATTTTTTGATGGGGAAAGCGGCAAGAAAGCGTATGAGGAGAAAATCGAGCGCGAAAATGAAAATTATAAATTAACGGCCATCAATGCCCTCAATAGCAAATCGCCTGAGACAGTCCAAAGAAACTTTACGTTTAAGCATGTTGGCAAGTACGGTGGCGGGTACCATCTGGAAATTGAAAAGGACATTTCCTTCTCGGACCCCAAGGTATTAGAACCGTTGCTGTTTTCCAGGGATTATAATCCTGCCAAACACATGGCCTTTGAAGATGTCGGGAAACTGATGGTAAAAATGTTTAAAGATAATCCCCGCTTGGGTGATTGGCGTAAGGCACGACAAATGTCCAAACCGGAAACTTTAGATTTATTTAATCAGAAAATTTATTTTCAGGATTTGTTAACTTTTAAAAGATACGATAGGGGAAATTATCTTTCCAAACTTATACGGCTGATTGTTGAAAAAAAGCCTTCCCGTCTGGCCTTACAAGCGGTGGAGGATTTTGAAAGTTTTGTGGGGAATCCACCGTAGCGTCCTTTTCCTGATTTCCGAATTCATTTGCGTTTTAGCAATGTCACGGTTGGCCGCGAAGGGAGCCGTAGAATCAAGGCTTAGGGTTTTTCGCCGACGACGACGTAGTATCCGGAAAAGCGGTTTAAAAAGGAATGGGTGAAGCGGTTTTCAAGGTAATTAAAAAACCGGTAGCCGCCGGGGAGATAGCACAGGTACTCGGTGACCATGAAGGTCCGGAGTCCGTAAACTTTTTTGACTTTTAATCCGGCCTCTTCCATGAGTTGAACGGCTTCGTCCACGGTGCGCCAATCGGTGAAATGAGGCATCCGCGTCAACAGCCTTCGGAACGACCAGGGCGAATAAAACTCCGCGAAGACGACCCCGCCCGGTTTGGTCACCCGCGCCAGCTCGCGCAGGGCCTGGGAAATGTTGGGGACGTGGGGCAGGGCCTTGAACGACGCCGTCAAGTCAAACGAGGCGTCCTGGAAAGGCAGGTCGCGCAAATCCCCGATCATCAAATCGACGTTGGGAGCGGATTTGAAAACCGCCGCCGCTTTTTCCAGCATGGCAGGCGTGTAGTCCAGCCCTTGAACCTTTCTGCATTTTTCGAGAAACATCGGCAGATTTCGGCCCGTGCCGCATCCGGCGTCCAGACCAAATTCAAACGATCGCCCCTCTGTGTTTTCGAGAAAACAGCGGCGGGTCAGCCCTTCGATGATTTTAAAATACGGGCTTCGATTGCGGTGGGCGTCGTAATCTTTGGAGATATGATTGTAGGCCTGTCTGACTTCCAAAGTGGGAACTCCTTTAGCTCTTAGGGTTTACCGTCCAAGAGGCGTTGATAGATTTTTTCGTATTGCCTTACGTAGTTTTCCAGGCCGAATTCGCGAAGCGCCATTTGGCGGCCGCGTTTGCCTTTGGCCCTGCGCAGGGTATCATCTTCCAGCAGGGTTTCAACGGCCTTCACCAGACGGGGGACGTTTCCCGGCGGCACGAGTTCGCCGACGTCGTCCTTCATGATTTCGTTTAAAGGCGGAATGTCCGATACAATCACGGGTTTTTCCAGCGCCAGGGTTTCCAAAAGAACCAGCGGAATATCCGCCTTGCCGACCATGATGGTCGCTGGAAATATGTGGACGTCGCAAAGCGACATGAGGGAATGAATATTTTTTGCAGTGTCAAAAAAAGTTATCCTGTCCGCTATTCCGTTGGTTTCAAAAAAGGTTTTGAGGCGTTGTTTGCTTTCCAGGTCTTTGGGTTGGGAAATCCGGCAGGCAAAAATGAACCGGAGGTTCCGGCGCCGACTAAGGAGCGAAAGGATGGACTCCGCCAAAATTTCGTTGCACCCTAAATAATAATTCCCCGCATATAATATGACCTTATCCGTCGGAGCGTATTTCAATTCTTGTCTCAGGCCCGAAACGTCTCCGGCAGGCGCAATCGAATCCGTGTCGACGCCAATATAAATTCTGCTCGGGGCGGGTTGAACGTGTTGATCGCGCAATTGTTTCAGGGAATGATCCGATTGAACGACAATGGCGTCGCCGAAAACCAGCTTGGGGATCCGTTCCGGGTTTTCAATCGGGGTCGCGAAGGTTTGCAGGTATTTGCCCGGCTTGAATTTTTTTATGATTTTGAAAATGAATGAGGAGTACAATTCCGGCGTGAAATAAAAATGATAGACGTCCGCCCGGGAGAATAGAAAAGCGATCAGGAAACAGAATTTTTGAGCGGGGGAGACGCGCCGGTCATCCGTCCTGGGGTAAATTTTTTTGACCCGGACGTTGGAGGCGATTTTTAAATCCGGTTCGTTTTTATAACCCAGCAAAACGGAAGAATAAGCGGTCAGCCGCCCGGAAATTTTATAAACCAGGTTTTTGCTGGCCTCGTCCCAGGGCGGTCCGATGGGCCGGGTGGCGAAAAATATAATGGGTCGCTCAGAATTTCGCGGCATCCTTTAAACCAACCGGAAATTAAATGGAGTGGATCGATTTAGCATCAGTCGTAATTTTGGCCTGGAAATTGACGGCCTGTTTGGATGTGTCATTTTCCAGACTGGAAAAAGCCGCTCTGGTTCTGGCTTTTGGTTTGGGAATTAAAAGCTTCTTCCTTTTTGCGTTGATCGCTTTTGGGGTACAGCCGCTTATTCTTTACCAGACCTTATTGGCGCTTGCAAGTCTGGCGATTTTAATTGCCCTGAAAAAGCTTAATAAAACGCCCCACTCGTTGCCGTCGGAAAATCTTTCCTTGGCCGAGGCACAACTCCCGCCCGTTTTCGTTGCCGCGCTGTTGGTCGCGTTGTTTCTCCTCAGTTTCTGCAACGCCTGGTTCTTTCCCGTGACGGAAACGGATGGGATTTGGTACCAGATTCGCGGTTGGAACTATTTTTACCGCGTCGACCTGGAAGCGCTTTATTTTCACAATGAATATCCGCCCATGATTCCGCTGTTGTTTGCCTACCTGACGTCGATTGGCGTGGAGCGGATCAAAATCATTTTTCCGGCGTTTTATCTTTGTCTGACGGTTATATTCTATTGTCGGGTCCTGGCCCACACCCGGAGCGCAAAAACCGCCTCTTTGTTTACCCTGATCCTGGCGACCACGCCTTATCTTTGGTGGCACAGCGTTTTGACGTTTCTAAATCTCGCTGCGGGATTTTATTTTTCGGCGGGAATTCTTTACTGGTTTTTTCTGGTCGAGCGAATCATCGAATGCAAATCCAACGAATCGCTCTCGCCCATAAAATCTTTGGCGCTATTGAGCGGAGGGTTACTGGGTTTAGCTTGCTGGACGCGGTTTGAATTTCTCCTTTACGGAACGATTCCTCTGGTCTTGCTGGGACAGGTTTTAAACGCCAACCGCGCCTTGAGCCAAAAATCCAGAAACCAAATCCTGCGGCTCTTTTTCATTCCCTGTTTTACGCCCGTCGCTGTTTGGTTTGCCGCGGTTTTGGGGTTTTCATGGATCTCCGCCCCGCATTTTAAAGGCCTGTTGGCGATAGCCGTCGTACTGTGGATTATCTTCGGCCTATATCAAACGGGTCGGTTAAACCGGGAAATTTCCGGAAAGCAATGTTTGCTGTTGGCCGGGGTCCTTTCCGCGCTATTCATTTTACTTTTGGCGTTTAAGGGACCCAAAACGTTGGACCCTCTACTAGCTCTCCTCATAGGGGGATATCGGACGTTCGCGTTCCAATTGTTTTTCAGTTTCAGTTTAGGTCTTGCGGCGTTAATTTTCCTGGAAGATATTTCCCGTCTTTCTTCCGCCAAGAAACTTTTAGGGCTTTGCATGGCTGGTTATCTCGCCGTTCATTTTGCCGTCTATACTTACACAGAACCCAAGTGGACCGAATGGGGACCGTATCTGGACGCCGTATTTATTCATCCTGGAAATTCAGCCAACAGTTCCGGAACCCGCGAGTACCTGGCGTTGTTCCCGGCATTTATATTTTTCATCTCAACCCTTCCCGTTGTGAAAAAAAGTTTGAGCGATGACTAAACCCCGGGCCGTAAAATATTTTCTGTATTCCATCGTGGGTCTGAATCTTGTGGTCTTGTTTGGAATTTTTATTATTCCCCGGACTCAAATAATTTTGGCTAATCTGGGAAGTTCCCAGGACGAGCTATTGGAAACCCGAGGTCCAGGTGATTTGCCAAATCTGAGGACGGACCATTTCATTCTAGCCAATCGAATTAAAAAGTTTGCTTCGGAAAACGCGACGCTGTTCATGTTCCCCCTGCCGCCCGCCAATCAGGGGCCTTTGCTGAAAACCCTGTTTCCCCGAAAAATATTTTGGGGGGAGACGCCGATATTTAGTTCCCAAATCCGCAACCCGCCGCCGGATTCGTTTGTGGTGATCCGCAACGATTGGGGCGAAGACCTGTGCAAGAAATCTCCGTCGGCGTCGTTGGAACCCGCAAACTACAAAATTTGCATATTGAAGAATTAGGAAGCCTCGGGCCGGGGAGGTTCCGGGTCGCGCTCCGCCAAGAGTCCTTTAAAGATTCCGGCACAGACCAGGCACCAGAACAGGACGATGATTCTATCCGTTGCTGCGGCTAAAAATCCCTGTTTCAAACTTCCTCCCAGGTAACTGGATAGCAGGCCCACGGCAAATTCGCGGGTTCCAAGGTCGCTTTGAACCATGGGAACGTGGCGGACCACCGCCATCGCCGCTGTGAACAGAAGGCAATGAGACCAGGGAATATCCAGGTGAACGACTCTCGCTGAAATGTAGAGTCTCACGGAAGTGACCAGGGCTAGAGTCAGCCCGCAAACTGCCAAATTCCGGAACAGTTTCCAATTAGCCAGTAGCTTTTGAAAAGCTCCCAACGCGCGGATAATCGGTTCAAGGTACGCGTATTTATCGAGCGAGATCTTCGAGGAGTTTTGCTGTAGGAAAAAAAAACCGGCGATCGCTACGCCCCAGCCTGCCATTAACAAAGTCGCCTCCGCGCCTTCAAAGAAAATCAGATAGCCGCAAACCATAAATCCCAGGCAGGAATTGACAAAAATCATCGTCAGGACGTCGCCCCCCAGGGTGCCGACAAAATCCATGTAGGAATACCCGTGTCTTCTTTTCAGATAATTTGAAGTCGCGGCGGAACCCGATTTAAATAAAAAACTATTGAGGGAAAGGGAAATGGAGGCCAGCCCAAACCATTCCCGGATTTTTAAATCGATTCCGTAAGAACGGACAATGAGGCGCAATTTGAAGCCGTTCAGGCCAATGGTCGCGAGAGCGAGACCCAGCAGGAAAATAAATTGATCGAGGCGGATATCTTTTAAAACATAAAACTCCAGCCGGTACCGATAAATGAACAGGAAAAAAAACAGGATGAATATTCCGGTGACCAGGTACTTCAGATATGAAAAGCGACGCGTCGGCATTAAAAAACTCTTGAGGAAGAAATTACGACTCGAATTTTGCGGTCGAAGCTTTGTGGTCAGGCCTTGCGGTCCAGCTCGTCCTTTTTGACGCGCACCTGGACGTCTTCCAGGATTTGGCGGTTGATGGAAATCAATTCGGCGACGACGCCCATCATGACGATTTGGAAACCGACGATCAAGAGGATGGCGGAAAGGATGAGAGACTGAATGTGCCCGGCGGTTTGGCCTTGGAAATAAAAATATAAATAACGGCACCCTATGACGAAGCCCAGCGAACAGGCGGTCCCCCCGACCCAAGTGAACACCTTCAAGGGTTTGTACATCGAATAGATTTTCAGGATGGTGACGACGGAGCGCTTGATGTACTCGGCGTTGGAGGTGAATAACCGCGACTCTCTAAGCTTTTCGTTGGTCCGTACCGGAACGTGTTCGATGGCCAGGTTTTTCTTGCCGCAACTGATGAGGGTCTCGATGGTGTAGGTGAAATCGGAAACCACGTTCAACTGAACGGCGGCTTCCCGCGAGTAGGCGCGAAAACCGCTGGTCGCGTCCGGAACGTCGGTTCCGGAAACCTGACGCACTACCCAACTGCCGAACTTTTGCAGAAAAATTTTCAGGGGAGAAAAATGGCGTATGCTTTCCACCTGCCGGTCGCCGATCACAATATCCGCTCGCCCCTCCAATATGGGCTGAATCAGCTTTGCCACGTCCGCCCCGCAGTATTGGTTGTCCGCGTCGGTGTTGACGATAATATCCGCCCCCAGTTTGAGGGAATGATTGATTCCGCCGATGAACGCTTTGGCCAGCCCCTTGTTGTTGGTCGACTGAAGAATATGGTCGACCCCATGCTCCCGGGCAACGTCCGCGGTTCGGTCCCGGCTGCCATCGTCGATCACCAGGATTTCAATCGCGTCGACGCCCTCAATTTTTCGCGGCAGATCTTTTAGGGCGATGGGGAGCGACTTCTCTTCGTTCAAGCAGGGTATCTGAATGATGAGTTTCACGTGACGATGCGTTTTGCGTTTAGGAAGCGGTTGGTGGAATCAACTGGTAAATATAGAGGGTCTGGTTGTCCGGCGGCGACGCAAACTGATGCAGTTGAATGTCGTAAGAATTATTATGGCGCCCGGGGGTGGACTTCAATAAAAATTTTTTGTAGAGGTTCGACTCCAGAATGGTTTGCAAAATTTGCAGGTGACCGGAAAATTTTCCTTCGCCCTTTGCAACGCCAATTTCGTTTCCCCTCAAAACAATCCAGTCGGGTTTTGACCGGGAAGTCAATTCATCGCGACGAATCAATTTCATCCCCGTATGAAAGGCGAATGAATCTCCTTCGTTGTCAATATAGCATGAATCGCCGGGTTTTCCATGTGTTTTGAAAAATTCCAAAACCGCGTCCAATGGGCCTCGGAAGGTATGAGTTATGTCGTACAGGTGCCTGGAAAAAACGGAGGCGAATCGAACCTCGCGTAAAAAAGTGGCGCGGACGTGTTCCAGGTAAACGGTCCCTTTTACGTTTTCTCCGGCGCTCTCGATGATCGGTCGCAAGAGGGTCAAGGGGCCGACATGCAACAAGTTGGTTACGATAAGAACCGCCGCCAGGGAATATTTTAATCCCGGCTTGGCGGGCAACGCGTTTTCAAGCATCATGGCCAGCAGAATATATAAGAGGGGAAAGGCCGCGGCGATGTAAAACTGGGAGGGAATAGGGTGAAGAAGGGCGACCAGGATGTTGCTTGCCGGACATAAAACGATTAACAGGAACCATTTTTTTTCGAATTTTCGCCAGCCAAAAATAGCCAGGGGAAGCAAGATGACCGGGAAAATATAGTTGTTCAGTTGAAATAGAAACCCAGGGAGCCTTTTCAGATAGCCCCAGTTGGAAAGGTCGATCAGGGGACTGGAATCGCCAAGCGTTTTATAAACTTGTGAAAACACAGGTTGAACGACAAACACCCAGGGAACGAGCGCCAGCGCAAGAGCGCCCAGCATCCACAGGGCTTTTTTAAAATTGGCCGGGACGACGTCGCGCCGATAAATAATCAGATGCGTCAAAATCCCCAGAGAAGTCGAGGCGAATACCACGTACATGGAGTGGAAATAAAGAAACGCCGTAAAAAACAGAGGCAGGGGATTCCACTTTTTATCTTTATACAGGTCCAGATAAAAGTACAGGAGCAAAATGGTAAAAAGTATGGGCAGGGAAAGGTAACGCGCGTTGCGAAATAAAATCAACGCCGGAACGGAACAGGCCAGAAACAACGAGGCGAGAAAAGCGATTCTTTTGTTGGCCGCTAATTTCAAAGTCAGCAAATATAGCAGGGCGACGGAAAGGACTCCGGTTATCGCGAAGGGAAGACGCGCCGCAAATGCGGTTTGTCCGAAGAGTTTCATGGAAAACGCCTGCAAGTAGTAAGGGACCCAGGTGCGGTACACAAAAACGCCGTCGTAGACGTCCGCAAAATCCATGGTGTGGTTGATTCCGTCGGAATGCCGTGGATGGCCGTACTTTAAAATGGTCGCGGCAATAAAAGTGTCCGACCCCTCGTCAATGGAAAGCGCCTGGTTCCCTAAACCGGGAAACAACAAGGAACTGGATAGAGCGATTAGAAAAATTATGGGCAGGTTGTTTTTGATTGAATTTCTTAATGCGTCCATCAAGGAGAGATTGTCTATGTAAATTATTTTTTCGGGGACGGATTCCCCCCGGAAGCGGTTTTATGTCAATTGGAATTTCCGGGACAAGATGCTGTTTTCAGTGTGGTAGTATAGTATAAATTTTTTCGAGTTTTCCGCTTATTCTTTTCTTTTAAGATTTCCTGCCTTGAAAAACGACATTCCAAATATTTCCGTGGTTGTCTTGTGCTATCGAAGCGGGGAGACCATTGCGTCCTTTGTCGATCCGTTGGCCAAGTCCCTGGACGAGCACGATAAAAACTGGGAACTCGTTCTGGTCGGCAATTATGTTGAAAACTCCGAAGACAATACTCCCGCCGTGGTTCGCGAGATTGCCGAACGGGACGATAGAATACGCGCCGTGACGAAGGTCAAGGAGGGAATGATGGGCTGGGATATGAGGGCCGGGTTGGAGGCGGCGCGGGGAAAGATTTTGGCCGTGATAGACGGAGACGGCCAAATGCCATGGGAGGATATCGTGCGTGGATACAAAATCCTCAGGGAGGGAAACTGGGATATGGTCAAGACATATCGCGAGGAACGCGGCGACGGCCTTTGGCGAAAGCTGATCTCAAATGTTTTTAACGGTCTGTTTACCGTATTGTTTCCGGGTTCCCAGTGTCGGGACGTCAATTCCAAGCCTAAGTTTATGACCCGAGAAGTTTACGAACGAATGGACCTGCGCTCCGACGACTGGTTCGTCGACGCGGAAATCATGATCCAGGCCCGGCGCTTGAAATGTAAAATCGGAGATTTTCCCGTTGTCTTTCACCAAATCGATTCCCGCCCCTCATTCGTCAAACCCAGGGCAATTTTGGAATTTATCGTCAACCTGCTTCGTTACCGGTTGGGGGAATTCCGGTTTTGGTTTAAACCGGCGCCATGATCGAAAAAGATTCCAAAGACGGCGTTCTGATTTTTTGCAAGGACCTGGTAAAAAAATATCCGCAGCTTAAATATTTTTTGGGCGCCTACGTGGAATATTTTTATTGCGATTTTTCCGTCCAGAAACGCTGTATCGAGAATAACCGGGGCAAGCGATTCAAATTGAACATTGGATCGGGTCCCGTTTCCGAGAGCGCGGGATTCACGCAGGTCGACTATGTCGATTATCCGGGAGTCCATGTGCGGGCGGACGCGCACCATTTGCCGTTCCGCGACGGTTCCGTGGACGCGCTCATGTGCGAGCAATTGATTGAGCATGTTCGCGACCCTCGCCGGGTATTTCAAGAGTTTCGCCGGATACTCAAACCGGGAGGCGAGATTTATATCACCGCCCCGTTTATGTATCCCTTCCACGCAACCCCCATCGACATGATGCGATGGACGGAAGACGGTTTGGCGCAGGATTTGGCGGGATTTGAAATCATTCAATCCGGCGTATTGGCGGGGCCAACGGCGGCGTTGATTGAAACCCTGCATTCCTGGCTAGCCGTTTTGTTTTCTTTCAATTCGGAACGAATTTATCAATTGGTTTATTTGGCGCTGTTGCCGTTTTTGAAACCGATTAAATTACTGGATTTGTTTTTCATGAACAAACTCAAGTCCGCCTACCGCCTCGCGGCCATTTTTTATTTTTACGGAAAAAAGATTCCCGCGGAGAAACCGGAATCATAAATCGCCATGAACCTCCTTCTAACCGGAGCTTCCGGCGGCCTGGGACGCAGGTTGCTGGCGGCGCTGGGGCAAAAACCCGACCTCAATATTCGCGCCCTCGTTCACAAAAACCTGAATATAGGTTCGGGTTGTGCAAGCGTCCAAGGCGACGTGACTCGTCCCGAAACGCTGGACGCGGCGCTCGAAGGTATTGATACGGTTTTCCATCTGGCCGCGATCACCCACAGTAACTCGGAAGCGCGTTACCAGGAAGTGAATGTGGAAGGCACGGGCAACCTGCTCGCCGCCAGCGTCCGTTGCGGGGTGAAGCGTTTTGTCCATGTCAGTTCGCGGGCCGCAAGTCCGAACGGCGGGAGTTATTCCGTCGGCAAACTGCAGTCCGAAGAGTTGGTCAAAAACTCCGGCATTCCCTGGGTGATTTTACGGCCCGCCGAGGTTTACGGGCCGGACTCTAAAGACGCGGTCAACAAGCTGGCCCAATGGATACGCCAATACAAAATCGTCCCCATCGTGGGCGATGGAAAACAAATTCTGAGTCCGGTTTTGGTCGACGACATTCTCCCGGCCATGGTGGAGGCGATATTCAATCCCGAAGCTACGGGCCGATCCTTCGATCTCGGCGGTCCCGAAAGCATAAGCTATTCGGATCTGATCGACCGCATGAGCGCTTTTTTTGAAACGAAAGTTTTTAAGATTTTTCTTCCCGTTTGGCTGGTTCGGGGAATGATCGAATGCGTCCTGCTTGGCAAAAAAGATTTTTTGGCTCGTGATCAGGTGGCGCGACTGTTGTGCGACAAGCCGTACGATATCCAAAATGCGAGAAGCGTTCTAAATTTTCACCCGGTAAAGCTTGAGGAGGGATTGGAGCGGGTGTTCGGGGAAAACCGTTAACCGGCCTTGTGCGCGATCGTCGCGTATTGCCCGCCCAAGGGGCACCATTCCAGATAGGACTCCAGTGGAAGCAGGCCGGAAAGGGCTTTGGGAAAGAAAGTGACAAAGACCGTGCGGACCCGCGTAAAGCCCGCGCCTTTGAGCAGACCTTCCAGATTTTTGCACGAGAGGAGAACGGCGTCCTGGTCGAATTCGCAATCGCGAACGATTTTTTGAGTGAAGGGGTTCCAGGGGTTGTGTTCCCAAACCACGATTCTGCCGGAAGGTTCGCATCGGTCGAATAATTCGGCTACGACCTTCGGACGTTCCGTCGGGGGGATGTGGTGAAACACTCCCGCCGCGAACACGAGGGCGAAATTTTTTTGTTTCCAGTTAGCCGATTCCAGGCCAAAAAATTCTCCCTTGTTGGTATGGACATTGCGCGCTTGCCGGACCATTTCCTCCGATGCGTCCACGCCGCAATACCGGCCCTGCGGGAAATAGTCGTGAAAATTCTTGCATAAATTCCCCGGACCGCATCCATAATCCAGGAAATTAAATTCGGCCTCGGCGAGGTCCGGATTGATGCGGCGGAGTTTATCCAGCTTGGCCGAGACGAAATGGTCGAGGTCAAATCCGGTGGATTGCACGGCGCTTTCCAGCGCGGTTCGATAGGTTTTGGAGTATTTGTCGAATTCGGCGCTCATGGCTCGTTTACAAGGAACGGTACAATTCCAGATATTGTTGGATGATAGCGTTCCAATTGTAGCGTTCGCTTGCGAGTTTTGAAATATTTTTCCCCATGGACCGGCGCAATCCGTTATCCCGGAGCCGTTCGATATTTTGCCGAATGTTTTTCGGATCGCCGTCGGTTAAAAAACCCGTTTCTCCGTTTTGAACCAGTTCCCGCGCCACGCCCACCGGAGTGGCCACCAGGGGCAGGCCGGCGGCGGCGGCTTCCAACATCGGCTGGCCAAAATTTTCATAGAGCGAAGGGTAAACGAAGACGTCCGCCGCTTCATAGAAGGCGGCCAGGGCTTCCGGCTTTTGCGGGCCTGCAAATGAAACGCGATCCTCGATTCCCAGGTCGCGGCTCAAAGTTTTAAGCTCCGGTAAATAGCCTCCCGCTTGCACGCTGGAGGTTTGCTCCTCCCCGCCAACGATCACAGCTTGCCAGGGAAAGGCCAGTCCCCGAACGGCTTGCAATAAAAGCTCCACCCTCCGGACGCGCGCGATTCTTCCCACGAACAGGATTTTTAACGGCTCCTCGCGGTCCGTTGTTTTTTCGCGCGGCGGATTTTTGAAATCCAGACCGGCGGGAATGATGGCCAGTTTTTTTTTGTCGATTCCAAATTCGATCGCGTCCTCGTATTCAAACTTCGAGGAGACCACCACGCGATCGGCTCTTTTTGCCGATCGTTTCAGGGAAAGAGCGTCGTAAAGCCTATAGGGCAGATGGGGAAAACCGGGTTTCAGGTATTTTTTATAGCCCAGAAGGGAGCCGTGTGTGTTCAGGACAAAAGGCTTGCCGCGCACGGCGGCAAAAAAAAACCGCAGTCGGTTTGGAAGTTTCGGTAATTGTGCGCGTGCAAAATGTCGAAGCCCTGGAGCGCCTTAATCATTCCCAGGGTGAGGCTGTAACGCATGAACCTGAGCTGACTCCGGAACCGAAAAACCGTTACCCGGTCGATTTGGTCGCGGGCGGGCAAGGTTTCCGGAACGTCCGAATAGGTTGTGAGGACGGGGGAATGGACGCCGAGTTGTTCCAGCCGGTTGGAAATTTGAAACGCCTGGTTGGCGGGACCGCAGATATAAGGGAGGAAGGTTTCGATGCTTCTAAAGACGTTCAAAATTTTTCCAAACGGGAGCTTGGAACTTCATAGTCGGATTTTTCAATCCTCTCTTCCAACTCCGATTTTTCATGGTACAAAATGGCGGTGTGCTGGGTCAGCCGCCGGACCTGATTGGTCAGGGCGGAAATCCTGATGGAAAAATGCAAACAAATGACCACCAAAAACATCAAGCCAAAAAAGAACAGGGTGGAGGTGAACAAGGTGGCGCCGACCAGCTCGCTCACCCATTTCAACAATCCGTCGAATATGGAAAATATCAGCATGATCGTGCCAGTTACCAGCCAGCCGACGGAATATTCTTCGTTGAGGTGTTTCCTGCGGACCAGTTCAAACACATAAATCACCAGCAGAAAACAAATGATTATAGAGATGTATCGAATCGGAGGAGCGATCATTAAAGTTCCGGTTTTTTTCTGAGAATAGTGGCAAAAATCGACAAAAACATTTTGAAAACGTAGTAAATCGTTTTGTGTCCACGGTGCATGGATTTGTTGTCCGGGTTGGGATGCATCAGGACGGGAACTTCCCGGATTTTAAATCCAAACCGGTGCAACATGATGATGAGATCGGCGTCCGGGTAATCAGGAGGATAAAAGTCGCTGGCCATGAACTTGAGGGCGTCTCCTCTGATAGCCTGAAACCCCGAAGTGGGATCGCTGACTTTTTGTCCGGTGATCCATGAAGCCAACCGGCCAAAAATATTGATTCCCAATCTTCGCGGGAGGGAGGCCTGGTAATTGCCAACGCCTAGAAAACGGGAACCGATGACCACGTCGGCTTCTTCTTTCTGGATTGTCTGGATCAGGGTTTTGATGAATTTGGGATCGTGCTGACGGTCGCCGTCCATTTGAATCACCAGGCGGTAATCGTTTTGCAAAGCGTAGATAAAGCCGGTTTGCAGGGCCACCCCGTAGCCGGAATTGTAGGGCATGGAAATCACGCTGGCGCTGTGGGCTTTCGCCTTTTTGACGGTGGCGTCGCCCGAGCCGTCGTCGATCACCAACACGGGAATTCCGGGAACCTCTTCATGGATGGCGTCCAATACGAATCCGATATTGTTTTCCTCGTTGAACGCAGGAATGAGAATTATCGTGTTCGGATATTGAGGCAAGGACGCGGCCAGGGCCGTGGCAATTTCTACCTGGGCGTCTTGTATTGTTTGGCTCATTAACGCGCGGTCCTTACAGGAAAGACAATGGACTGTGGATCGAACACGACGCGGTCTACTCTCTTATTTTGGCAAACAGGAAATAAGTTTGTTTGCCGCGTCGGGTTTATATAAGTATTTCGGCCAATTGCATGAGGAACTTAAGTTCTAACCGGTTTCATTCTATCCCAATTGGCGTTCTCTGTAAATAGTCCGGCGAAGGGGAAAAATCGAGGAATTTCCGATATTCTATCCGCGCGATTCCAAATCCCTATCCCAAAACACTATCTCAAAGGAAGTATTGGCCGGGGAGGAATTTTACCGTTCTGTATTTAACGAGAGAATAAGGTATTATTGCACAATGGATCGTATTCTGAAATAATCATCCGGCGGTAGATTTTATCCGGGTCCGGGAAAAATAGAAATGAATGAAAAAGTTCTGATCATTGCCATTCTGTCTTTGTTGGCAGTGGGATTCGGCGCCGTGGGAGTTTTGGCGATATCCTGGACTTCCAATTTAGGATTCTCGCGTTGGAAGGATTTGTTGGTCGACGACGGACTCATTATTTTGGCCGTAATATTGTTTGTTTACGGTTTTTATGTGAACACTAAAATGCACTGATCATGGCAAAATCCTGCTCTTTTGACATTGTTTCAAAAATCGACATGATGGAGGTCGAAAACGCCGTCAATCAGGCCATGGCGGAGATCGGCCAAAGGTTTGACTTCAAGAACAGTAAAAGCAAAATATCGCTCGACGGCGCGAAAAATGAAATTGTCCTGATTGCAGACGGCGATCACAAACTGAAATCCGTAATCGACGTTCTTCAGGGACGCCTGGTCAAGCGCAAGGTGTCCCTGAAAGCGCTGGACTATGGCGCTGTGGAGCCGGCTTCCGGCGATACCGTCCGGCAAACCATCGGTCTCCAGGATGGAATCCCCCAGGACAAGGGCAAGGAGGTTGTCAAATTTCTCAAGGGACTCAAAATTAAAATCCAGGGTCAGTTGATGGACAACCAGGTGCGCGTCACCGGGAAAAACAGGGACGATTTGCAGGAGGCGATCCAGGAGTTGAAAGCCAAGGATTTCGGGATCGACATGACCTTTGAAAACTACCGCTGACCGGCGCCATGCAAGCGCCTGGAGGCAAGGGCTGGCGATTGAAAAATTCTCCTCAGCTCGACACCTTGCCGAACTTTCGTTATTGCATTTAACCCACATTTCCCATTTAAAAAGAAAGGGTCATGCCTAGAACAGGAGGTTAAAAAGAATGCTAACCTTTTGTTATGAAAGCAAGAAATCGCTACCCAAAACGTTCAAAGATTTCTGAGGCAATATTGAGGTAAAGTTCCCTGGTCGCCCTTATGGTGAGCTTCAGGGGCTTTGTTTGGCAACCACAGTAATTGATCCGGCGTGCAGTAATGCCGCTTCCAAACTGAACTCTGTAAACAGTAATCCAAGGACATACCGATGAGTAATATACCAAGCTACACTGACTGGCTCAACAATACCAGTGGCGGTGTTTTCAGCCGCCGCGGCCCCTTTCTCAGATCTCTGGACGAAAAGATCCAACAAAGAAGGGACATACCAACTATCAAAGCCGCTCTGGAGGACTATCTGGCTCGTGAAGATGTGGGTCCTCGGAACGGAACTGGAATGATAGACAAGCTCATAGCCGCTGTCGGTCTGGGGCCTAAGGCCACGGATAGTGATTTTGGCGTTATTAGTTTGGGTATTTCAGAAACCATCCCCGATGTAATAGAGCCCCCAAATCCTATTCCCGTTTCCCCTCCAGTAGTGGTCCCGGTGGACCCGTGGTTAGAGAGCGAGGTGGAAAAGGTATTTACTATAGAAATTACGCCAGCGGACCAAGCAAGGCCGCTGATTGATATCCAAGCGCGGAGAGATATAAGAGGGAATGAACTGGCGATCAGATTAACCAGTATGAATTCAGATTTGATTCAGCTGGAATTGGAAATTAGAGATAGGCTAGTGCGGAATTGTATTAATTTTACTCTGGCGATACAGCAGGGCATGGAAAAGTTCAAGGAGCTTCATCTGGCTGACGCACAAGATAAGCAGTTCAAAATAACCATTGCCAAGGGAATCTTTGGGGCCCTTGAATCCCTCCCCTTCCCTCTGTCCGTGTTGGGAAAGGCGGGTGGAGCATTAGCTGGTATGGCTGATGTTGATACAAATTGGGGTGGATTTAAAGTGACGATCCCCTCGCCTGGCGGAATTAAGGGAGCAGTCGAGAAAGCCGCAAAAATCTTTAAGGATACAACGACCTTGAATGTGCAGACCGACAAGCTTACTAATCATGCGGGCATGATGGAAGGTTTCATCCGGGCCTTTAATAAGTACACGGACGACGTACTTAAGAATTTAGAAGAAAAGAGAAAAGCGATAGGAAATGATGCAAGTAGAAAAAAATTAGTGCAAGGAGTTTTAAGTAAATTCCAAAATGCTAGAAACCTTAATACCAGAGACCTTAGGGAAGTGAGCATCGAAGTTGGAAGTAAGCTAAGGACTATCGATCAACTGGTCAAGGGAATAAATAAACAGTTTGAACCGCTCAAGAGAATGCCTCCCATTGATATAGGCGAGTTGCGGCTTTGGATAACGGTGCAATTGATAGCGGATTACGCGATGACCGGTCTTTGTGACAATGATAATATACCTATCAAAAATATGACCGCCAGCGATTTGGGGGGCAAAGGTTTTGGCGAGCCTTTCGCAAAGTTCCTGTACAGCAACGAGATCAAAATCCTTGAACTTAAGGAGACGTCTGGCACTACCGTAGCTACATATGCGAGAGGGCGGATTCCATGGGAGGGGCGCCTCTACGACGTGATCGCAGTGATGTTGTTTCTAGAATGGTTTCAGCGCAATATTAATCCGTTTGACCTATTACGTCCAGACGTCACTTCGGGTCAATTCAGAAAATACATTTCTGACTACATAAAGCAATTAGGTATCGCAATGGAGAAGTATCAAGATAAATCATTTTTCCGAAAGACCGTCAGCAGTGTCCAAGATGTTAATACTCACATTGGCCGATAAAGGAGGTGTGATGTTCACTGCCTTGTGTGAGCCTCACTCATTTTCTGTACCGGGATGTTTCAGTTTGTAAACCAGCAGGCCAAAGATACCCAGGGAAATCCCCAGTCCGCAAAGGCCCATCCTGATCTCGCCGATATAAAATGTGACGGCAAGGTTGAACGCCAGAACCGAAAAGTAAACGATGGGTCCCAACAACGCCCGGCCCGGAAAATCCCGCATTCCCCAATCCCGGAAGTTTTCGTTTTTATCCAGCCACGCCGCCGTCCTTAGGTTGACATAGAGGATCGCGGTCCCCACCAGGAACCAGCCTCCAAAATTGGTCAATGGAATGTTGAAATATTCCCCTTCCTCCTTGTACGTGTAAATTTTCCCCAGGAACCAGCGGTCGCCCAGAAACGCCACCGGGTCGATGATAACGTCCAACAACATGAACAGGACGGCGCCGGTCAGGATCACCCGCCAGGAATATTTTATTTCGGCGGAGTCTTCGATACGGCGCTTCCAGGACTCTCCCGTCAGGCGCGACCAGAGCGCTAACGCAAAGGTGTAGCTGACGTAGGATAAAAACGTAAAGGACAAGGAGTCCATAAAGGGGACGTTGGAGATCCACAACTCGCGGTCGCGCGTGGCGTCCAGATAGGTGTAGTACCCGAAGGGAAAACCGTTGCGCGTCGAGGAGTATTCAGCCAGGAAAGCGATGAGATAAGCGATCACGGTGAAAATCAGCGTGCGCTTGAAACCCCAATGCAAGGAGCCGATGGTCAGATAGGCGGCGAGGAACAGGAACACGTAGGGCCGCAAAATCACGGTTCCAGCTAGTAGCGAAAAAAACTCCATGATCGGCGCGGTCAGTTCGAGGTCATGCCCGCGCTCCGGAACCAGTCGACCGCCTGTTCCAGGGCATTTTCGACGGGGTTCTGGGGTAGGTCCAATTGCCGGACGGCTTTGGCGGGATCGAAATACATAAAGTGTTTGGCCATTTTAACCCCGCCCAGCGGCACGGCGGGCGGTTTCCCCGTGATCAGGTTCGATCCCATTTCGCAAACCCAACCGGCGGTCCAGGCGGCCCAATACGGCATTTTGATTTTTGGCGCCTTGAGGCCGGTGATTTTTTCCAGCGCCAGGAGAATTTCCTTGAGAGACATGTTTTGGTTGCCGAGAATATAGCGCTCCCCCGGTTTCCCTTTTTGCTCCGCCAGAATATGGCCGCGCGCGCAGTCCGCGACGTCGATCAAGTTCAGGCCCGTGTCCAGATAAGCCGGCATCTTCCGGTTTAAAAAGTCGAGAATCACCTTGCCCGTCGGAGTGGGTTTTATATCCCGCGGCCCGACCGGCGCGGTGGGATTGACGATCACCAACGGCAAACCTTTTTCAAAAAACTCCAGCGCCGCCTGTTCCCCTTCGTACTTGGATCGTTTGTAATCGTTGCACAGGAGAGCGGGGTCCAGCGGGGTCTCCTCGTTGGCCGAAGCGTTTTCCCGCAGGCCGACGCAACCCACCGTGCTGGTGTACACGATTTTTTGCACGCCGCTATCCATCGCCGCTTGCAGGATGTTGCGGACTCCTTGAACGTTGACGTCGTAAATGGTTTTCCGGTCTTTGACCCAAAGGCTGTAATAAGCCGCCGTGTGGTACAGGACGTCGCATCCTTGCAAAGCCTTTTTCAGCGAATCCGGATCGCGCAGGTCGCCCTCCGCGCGCTCCACGTCGAGGTCGTCGATATTCCGCGTATCGGACGTCGAGCGCACAAGAACCTTGACGGCGCGGCCGTCCTGGATCAATTCCCGCGCCAGCGCCGACCCGATAAATCCCGTTGTGCCCGTCACCAGAGTTTTCATTTTGGAAGTCTGAATCTATAGAGGGCGTCGCGCGGAAACGCCGTTTGGATTTTTTAAAAGGAAAAGGGCGCCGTTAGGGTCAGGACTTATTAATTTTGTCCATTCTGCGCCAGAGAATTTTTGATAGATGGCAACGCAAGCCGCGCAGGGACTGGCTAGAGCCAATCGCAAGCGGCTTGCGTTGTCCAGATACGAAAATTAGCGGCGCCCAAGGGGTTTCGAATAGAGGGCATGCCTGCCGCGTCAAGCAAGCTTGAAAGTAGATGAACACTTCCCTGCGCTTGCTTTCCTTGCATCTACGCCCTCTATTCGGAACAGAATTGTACAGAATTAATAAGCCCTGACCCTAAAGAAAAATTTTAACGTCCGACTTTTTTTTCAATTCGTCGAGGTAGGATCTTTTCTTCTTCTGCACTTCCCGCTTCAAAAGAATATTGAGAATATCCGATTTGACGTCGGAAAGTTTCTGCAGGTTGGGAGGAATCCTCTTGTGCAGTTTTACGATGTGATAGCCGTAGGAACTCTTGAGCGGTTCGCTGAATTGTCCGGGTTTCAGAGTTTCCAGCGCCTTGTTGACGACGGGCAGGTGGCTCCCCACCGGAAATGGTTCCAGGCGTCCGCCGTTCTGGCTGGACCCGGTATCTTCGGAGTATTTTTTTGCCAGCGCGGCAAAATCAGCGCCCTTTTTTAATTCGGCGAAAATTTTATCAATTTCGCCGCCCGCTTCCTGGGCGATGAGCGCCATCAGGCGATCGGCGCGTTTTTGGTCTGCGGGATTTTCCGCCTTGCCTTCGCGCTGCGCGTCCGCTCCCGTAATGAAAATATGGCTGATATCGACGGTTTCCGGAATCGTGAATTTTTCCTTATTTTTTTCGTAAAACTCTTTGGCCTGCCCCTCGTCGACCTTGACCTTGGGCGCAAGCTCCGTCCGGACAAATTCTTCCTCCGTGAGTTTCTTTTCAATTTTGGTTTTCAAAGCGTCAAGCGTCAGGTGTTGATGCGCCAGAGCCGCAAGGAACGAATCCTTGCTGGGAAATTTATCGCGAATCTGCCGGATCTCCTTGTCGATAATTTTTGGGTCGACGACGACCTTCATTTCCGCCCCTTTTTGGTAAAGCAGTTCATCGTCGATCGCGTTGTTGATTATTTCCTGGGCCACTTTTTCCTGCTCGCCCGGCGAAACCTTTTGCCCCCGTTGCGCCCAGATTTCCCTGTAAATCGAAAGCTCTCTTTTGAGAATTTCGGATGGAATGTCCGACCCGTTTACCGAGGCGACAACGTCGGGGAGCGGTTTGCCGTTCAGGGTGAAGGTTGTTTCGCCGCCGGCAAGGTCCCTGAGCGGCCCAAAGCAAAATACCTGAAGCAAAAACAGGACGGCGGCAAGGGTTCGGATGGTAAAGACGCGATCGGAATTTTTAGGCTTATTATAGGAGGTCATTTTTTTTCAAAAAAAGGGTTGGAAATATCTTTAGATTTTTCACAAGTATAATCTTTGGCGGCGGAAGTGACAATCCCTAAACCCGGCGTGAAATGAAAAACCCCGGTCTCTTAAAAAGAAACCGGGGTCGGGTTTAAATTGAGGTGCGGAAATATTTTTTTAGAGGAACTCTTTAAACGATCAAAAGGATTTTCCTATTTTGGATGGGAACCTTCGCCCCACCAATTGCCCCATTTGACCGATCCTACATTGTCCTTAAAATCCTCGCCGGGGTGGTAATAAGCGGAGTAGGCGCCTTCGCCTTCCGTCGCCGGGACGTCCACCCATTCTCCGGGGGCGAATGCCTCCAGATCGTTTACAGAGATATCCCTGGAGTCTTTCTTGGCGACGATGAGGTAGCCTTCGTGGGTTTTATATTCCGGTTGACCAAACAAGGTGACCGTCGCTCCTTCGTGCCCCGTCAGGCGAAAATAATAATAACCTGCCTGGGTGAGAAGCTTGTAGTCGGAGAAATTCGTCCGGTTTTGGTTTTCCACGAAGTTCAGGTAGTTGGTGCAAAATCCGCAGGGACCGTAGTCGTAGGGGTTCTTTTTCCATAGGTAAAGATTGGCTGGATAGAACGCATAGGCTGTGGCCGAAAGGATAAAAATAATTAAAAAGCTCAAAGAGAGACACGTTTTTTTCATAATACGCCTCCGATAAAAATTTCTTGAATTCCTATAGCGAGTAAGATATTGCGCTAAGGAGAATATAGGCCCCGCCTGCGCTCGGCGCCAGTAAAAACGTGGGTTTTATTCAAGAAAAACCCCCGTTCGTGGACATGAAATTTGAAAACTCAAAAGATTTGAATAATTCACCCTTCTAAAGTACCCAATATAGATAAAAATCTTTTCTTTAAGATGTTTTGATTTTTGGGCTGTTAAAATGCGCGGCGAATTTAAAAATAAAAATTTTCTTGCGTGTAAAAAGACCCTGCGTTAACTTATTATAACGGTACAGGCAGGACAAACAGGCGCAAAATGCAGTGTACCTCAATTGTTGTGGAAGGTTTTTAACAGGCGCTATTTGAAAAAGTTTGAAACACTCAATCGCGAAAATAAAGTTAATTTTTTTTTTGAAATAATAAAGTTGGGTCATAATTGGCGAGTTGGAGATCGGGCCATTCTATCGAACGAATCAATTTCCGTTTTAATCGGGATTGGTTTCAAAACGCCCGCCTGCCAAGCAATACGTATGCTTTGCGATAAAGTTTGTGGAGCATATTTAATATAGAAGTAATTTAACAGGGAGTATTGGCCATGAAAGTACAGCTTATCTTTACCAACTTCGATTGTCCCGTCGGGCCGAGCATGGGGTTGTCCTATCTCTCCAGTTGTTTGAAAGAAGCCGGGCATGAGACAAAATGTATTCACATCAGCGAATGGGTGGACTATCCCTTCGATCCTGAACGAATCATGAACGACATTAAGGAATACGATCCGGGCCTGGTGGCGCTTTGCTTTGGCACCAACCACGCGCCGGAGGCCAAACTCCTGCGTAAGGTTTTAAAAGAGGGCGGCGTCACGGCGCCTATTTTGTGCGGCGGCATTCACACCACGCTCAATACGGAAGAAATCATCGCCGACGAGAACGTCGATTTTGCCAACGTGGGCGAAGGCGACGATTCCGGCGTGGATTTGGCCACCGCCCTGGAACAGGGATTGGATACCACCAACATTCCGAACATCTGGGCGCGGGAAAAGAACGGAACCATCCATCGCAACTCCGCTCGCCCCTTGAAAGATATCCGCAAGCTTCCCTACATGGACACGGAGATGTGGAATTTCCAGCAGTTGATGGACTCCCGGCGGGGTTGGGTCAACGTTTTTATGAATAGGGGGTGCCCTTATCGTTGCACCTATTGCCACAACAACGGCGTCGCCAAGGTTCTGCAAAAAAATATGGGAACCAAGACCTCGGGCAACAAGGATCTGGGTTACCTGCGCTACCGCGATCCGGAGGATATGATCGGCGAATTGAAGCACCTCATGTCCAAATACGACGTCAAGGCGTTTTCGTTTAACGACGATTGTTTCACCATGAACAAGGAGCAGATGAGGATCTTCCTCCCCATGTACGCCAAGGAGATCAACCTGCCGTTCGTCTGCAACACCACAGTATTGGACGTCGACCCGGAAATTCTAGGCCTGATGGCGGAAGCGAATTGCGACCTCATCCGGTACGGCGTTGAAACCGCCACCGAGCGGATACGCCGCCATGTCCTGAAGCGCGTCTTCTCCACCGAAAGAACTCGCGAAGTCTTCAAATGGACCCGCGAAGCGGGCATCCGTTCTTTCGCCTTTCTCATTCTAGGCAACCCCGGCGAGACGATGGACGAGATGTTGCAGACTCTGAGCCTGGCGTCCGAGTTAATGCCCGACGGTTTGAAGGTCTCCATCGGCTATCCTTATCCCGGAACCGAGTACCACGACATTGCGGAAGCCATGGGCGAAATCGACCACGACTATCCTCATTTTCACAATTTCATCCGCGAGTCCAAGATGAAATGGACCACGGAGGAAAGAGTGCAGTTGGACAAATTCCGCACCGTGTTCTGGTTCTGGATGAACGCCTATCTGAAAAACGACAGCTCGCAACTTTATCAGGGCCTCATCGATAAAGTTCAGGCCATGAGCGTTAAGGAATGGCGGCACCCAAGCACGGAACAAAAAGTTCTGGATATGGAAGAGTTGGTGTCCAGCGAAATGAAAAAACGCAAAGTGACGCATTGGAGCATTCCGTTTAAGGATCGCCCCGAAATTTCCATTTTGATCAAGGGAGACGACTTCCTGGCTTACGACACTCTGGACCCGCATTAATCGGGATGTTCAAAAAGTGGAAAACGCTCTCCCGGGAGGAAGTCCATGCGAACCCGTACTGGACCGCCTACCATGACCGGTTTGAAACCGGAAAAGGGAAAGAGGGCGATTACTATTTTATCAAGTACCATGGCGGGGTCGAGGTCATAGCCCAAAGGAACGACGGGCGCGTCATACTTGTAGAGCAGTATCGCTACATTTACGACCACCCGGTGTTGAGCTTCCCCGGAGGCTCCCGCCAGGAGGGAGACGATCTGGCGGAAACCGCCCGCAAGGAATTGTTGGAGGAGACCGGCTATAAAGCAGGCTCCCTGACTCCCTTGGGGGAGCGCTACATCTCTCCCGGACTGTTCCATTACGTCGACGCTTTTTTTCTCGCCAGGGACCTGGAGTTTGTGAAACCCGATCCCGGAGAGACGGAAGAGTTTGTTATGCATTACAAAACTCCAGAGGAGATTGATCGCATGATGGCGGCGGGCGAGATCATGAGCGGAAACGCCACCTGCGCCTGGACCCTGGCGCGGCCTCATTTGATCAAATAACCCGGACCCATGAACGATCTTTCGAGGTTGCCGGATAGAAATATGATGAACTCGACGATGGCGTTGAAATATACCTGGGCGGCGGAAGATAACGAGCGTTTCGCCTATCGCACGATCAAGCGCATGATGGACGTTGTTTTATCCCTCGTGGGTCTGGCGATATTTTCTCCGGTCATGTTGTTGATCGCTGTCGCCATCCGTCTGGACGATCCCGGACCCGCCTTGTTCAAGCATGCCCGCACCGGCAAGGACCGGCGAAAAAATTCTCCTCCGGCTTATACCGGAAGCGAGCGCAGGAAGAAAAACCTGTTTGGCGAGCAGTTTGTCCTTTGGAAGTTTCGCACCATGGTCAAAGACGCCGATGAACGTTATCCCGAACTGTTTGCTTTTGAGTTTACCAAGGAAGAATTCGAGTCGCTCTACGTCGGCCAGCCTATTCCCGGCGGCAATCCCGACGAACAGGACGACCCGCGCCTGACCCGCGTCGGGCGATGGCTCAGAAAAACCAGCCTCGACGAGCTTCCCAATTTCATCAACGTCCTGATCGGGGATATGAGCGTGGTGGGTCCGCGTCCGGATATCTGGCAACACATCCGCTATTACCCGGAAGGTCACCGGGAAAAGTTGAAGATCAAACCCGGCGTCACCTGCGTGGCGCAAACCCGCGGACGCGGCATGTTGACTTTCCTGAAGACCAACGAGTACGACCTGGAGTACTATCGCAACCGGTCTCTGTTCAACGACCTCCGAATCATCCTCAAGACCGTTAAATCCGTTTTGCTCCGCGAAGGCGCCTACTAACGCCCGACCTTTCGGTTGCGCGATTTTGTTCCCCCCTTTTTGTCCCAGGGCTTTTCCTTCAATTCATGCAAACGAAACAGGGCCACGATGGTCAGGCTGTCGGTGATTTTGCTGTCGAGCGCCATTTGGAACGCCTCCTCAAACGGCAGGCGTTTAGTAGCGATCTGTTCCGTCCCGTCCTGTCGGTCCTGCCCGGCCTTCAAACCCCAGGCGTAAAAAACGTAAGCGATCTCGTCGGTGAAGCAGTTGCTGGTGTGGAGGATTCCAAGGGACTTATAGCGCGAGGCGCGATATCCCGTTTCTTCCAATAGCTCGCGGCGCGCGGTTTGGATGGGTTTCTCTTCCGGCTTGCCGCCGCCTTCGGGGATCTCCCAACTGTATTGGGAAATGCTGTACCGGTACTGTCCGACCAGAAGGATTGTTCCGTCGTCGAAACACGGAACGACGCCCACCGCAGTCGGCGCCAGGATGGTATTGTATTCGCCCTTCTTGCCGTCGGGGCGGATCACCTTGTCCTGGCGAAGTTTGAACCAGGGATTGGAAACAAGGATGCGAGAGTTCAGCGTTTTCCAGGGATTTTTTTGGGACATGAATTACGACCTGTTTTAGTGAGCTTGAATTTGGAGAAAACCGATCCGCTAATGGGAGGCGTCTTTAAATGCGAGATACCATTCGTAAGTTTTTTTCAATCCTTCCTCGAAAGAAGTTTTCTCTTTAAAAGACGTCAATTCCTGAAATTTACGGACGTCGAGAATTTTCCTTTTCAATCCCAAAGGTTTGTCCATATGAAAAACGGGAGTCAAGGATTTTTGGGAAACCTTGATCGCCATTTTCACGACTTCCTTGACGGAATATTCGCGTTGCCCGCAAATGTTGAACGGCGTTCCATGAACCTCCTTTGCAGCCAGCGCCATCAGGGCTTCTACCGCGTCCTCGACGTATAAGTAACTGCGCAACTGGGATCCGTCGCCCCAGATTTCCGGCGCCGTCCCATTGGCGATATCGCGAATGATATTCCCAAGCAAATGGGCGCTTTCGGGTTCCATATCGTCGCCGGGACCGAACAAATTTGAAAACCGGACCCATAAGGTTTTCAAACCGTGTTCTTCCTGAAAGAAGGGAATGACGGTTTCCCCGAACCGCTTGGCCCAGGCGGCTCCCTTGCAGGCGCCCACGGGTTCTCCTTTTGTGGAAGCCGATTCGCGGGTGGGAACGGGAGCGTCGTGATCGTATACCAGGGTTCCGCTGGGATACGCCAGCCAGTC
>JAJDBD010000077.1 GCA_029261575.1 Nitrospinaceae bacterium
GGTTGGCCGTCGCAGTCCTGCTTGATCCCGTCCCACATCGAACTTGAAGGCCGCCAACGTGGATCGGTCTGCTCGGCGTCGTATTCCACGCAAACGCGCCAGGTCGTTTCCTTCAACGACTCCGGCGCGACTTCCAATATCAAAAAATGATTCATCAACCCGCGCCCGGCCAGGGCTTCGTTTAAAATCTGTTCGGGTGCGCTTCGTTTTTTGTTGCCCGTCAAATCGGAAAACGGTTTGAAGGTCGCGCCGCCGCCGCCGCTCACAATATGGATCGTCCCCGCGCCGCGTTTATAAATTCCGCCGGCGGGTTTGGCGACCGGAACCGTCCCGTCCGCGCGCGGAACGCCCAGGGAATGAAACCGCTCGTAGGAATGTTGGTGACCGGAAATCACGAGGTCCGGTTGCAAGGCGTTGATCCAGGCCAGGTCGGTCTTCCGCTTGTCCAGAAACCAGGCGGTGGTCAACGGCGGCTCGTGCATGACAAGGACGACCCACTTGCCTTGCGCCTTCGCCCGCTCGATGCGGGGTTTCAGCCAGGGCGTGGGATCCGCCAGGGGGGTTGCATTCAAGCCGGTATTCAACACCGCATACAAAACATTCTCTTTCTCCAGCGTTCCCTGGTAGGGGACGCCCCCGCCCAACTCCCAGGTTTCGGAATTGTGCCGATAATAGGTCTCCCAGCACTCGGGATATTTCAGATCGTTGTTGCCGGGAATGAAAATGCGCAGGGCGTTTTTGAATGGAGCGATCATCTCGCGCTCAAACTCCGCCAGGTCCGCTGCGGCGCAGTCGTAATAAATGTAATCGCCGACATGGATCAAGACGTCCGGTTTCTCCTTTTGGATGGCGCGCATCACCCCGATAAAACCCGGATGAAATCCTTTCTTGCCCATACCGGTATCGCCCACCACGGCGATTTTCAAAGCGCCGCCCGATTCGGCGCGAGCCGCGCCCGGTCCTTTGCGGACAGAATTCGCCCCTCCAGCACATCCCGTCGAGACCAAAAATAAAGTAATGAGGAGACCCAACGCCAGGGCGCGGGTCCAGCTTTTATAAATTTCAATTCTCATGATAGTCTCCGGTTCCTGGAAATTGATCGCCGGGCATGGAAAAATCTGAAAGCGGCGGCTATTTAGCTTGCATGCCTTGAGGGGCGGGACCCATGGAGCTGGAGGGGGAGATTTGCCGGGGCTGGCGCGAGGGTTGTAGCTTCTCCACCAGGTTGTGGATGATCTGCTCGCGGACTTGAATCTCGCGCTGGAAATTTTGGGGCGTCGGCGGCGAGAAATTGGGACCCAATCGGGAACTGGGCAGATAATAAGCTTTTGATCGCCGCAGGCGACCGCGTTCGTCGACAGAGCTTTTTTTGTCGCCGTCCTCGCTCTTATCGGGCTTTACATACACTCCGCGCTGGTAGCTTGTCTTCGATGATTCCAGAGTTTGATCGGCGCGGCGCGCAAGACTCCAGCGGTCGACTGACGGGGCGGAGGGTGCAAGGATTTCCTTGACGGTTTCCATGTTCCAGCGTTGCTCAAAGGGAACGGCTCCAAGGTCGTCGGTGAACCACAACTTGTCCTCGGCGTCGGTCCATTTATAAATCTCCGAAACCGCGCCGGACGGCAGGCCCAGAATCAACAACGCCAGAATGATCGATCGGATGCGCATGGCGGCTTCTCCCCCGCAAAGGTTTCCCCTGTACCCTCCATTATAAAATAAGTTTTCTCGCCCAGGCAAGCGCCTGGAGGCAGATAGTGTAACTGGTTCGATTGACGCTACAAGCTTCGGCGAGCTTGTATATCAGATACAAAATGGAAAATTCGGCGGGCCGTCAGACATTCCAAGCAGGGAAAAACTTTCCAATAGCCGACTATCGGGTCCAGCGTCACGCTGGTCGCGCGGCGTAAAATTTTTACCAGGCAAGCGCCTGGAGGCGGTAGGAACCGGCGCCAAATTGTCAGGCTGAGCTTGTCGACGCCTTCGTTTAAATGATTTTAGCGCTCTGCTAACGACGGCAAATTTTAAGAGAGCCGATGCATTCGCGCTCATTTTGGTGTATAAATTTAGCTTCACAAAATTCCAGACCAACGGACGATTTTATTTATGAAAATAGCGACGATAGTTTTATGCGGCCTTCTGGCGGTGGCGGGGTTGAGCGCCTGCGGCGACGAGGCAACGGTTTCCGACCCACACAAACCCCTGCCCCTGGCGATGGACATGCCGGACACGGATCCCGGTTTGAAAAAGTCGAAGCAGGACGTGCGCGCCAAAGCGGCGCCCGACGTGGTCAAATCAAAGATCGACTTTATCCTGAGCGAAAAGGAAATTGCAGATAAATTGGCCGGGGAAGCGGTGGTCGATAAGGTTTCCTGCCTGGAGCGGATCGCGCCCCAGGAAAGCCTCAAGCATAGCGTGCAACGCGACGGCGGGATGTGGGGCTACCTCGAACAGACGGGCGAGTTGAAAAAGTATTCCTCCATCGGCATGTTGCTCGATACCAAATTCAACAAAATGATGTTCGCCCTGCGCCATATTTGCGAGACCGCCAAGGGCCTGCCTTTCGAGAACCTGGGATACCTGATGAGCCGCGACCTGAAAAACCTGGGCGAAGAAAAGGTCCGCGAAAAATTAATGATGATGGGAATCCCACTGGCGGATATCGACGACTTCGTCGAATACGGAAAGTTTGCCGCGGAAGCGAACAAGCGATCGATCGATTACAGTTCCATCCACAAAACCATTTTGCAGACGGAAGTGTTCGCGACCAAATACCGGGAATTCGCCGACCGCCTGTCCAGGAAAGAAAACCTGGAGGCGACCCTGGCCGACGTCCAGGCCCTGCACGACGCGGTGGAAAAATTCATCGCCAAAAACGACCACATGATCACGGCCCTACACGACGACAACACCCTGCCCTACGAAGATCTCTACTCGGAGATGTGAAACGCCTGCGGCTGAAATTTAGCTTTAATCGCAATCTTCAATTAAAATGCCCACGGATTGATATCTGATAAGCATTTTATCCATGAGGCTGAATGGCGAGTTTTCCGCGGCTTTCAAGTTCATCCTGGGCGACGTCCAAATCGAAATCCATTTGCAAACCCAGCCAAAACTGCGGGGACATTTTGAAATATTTCCCCAGACGCAAAGCGGAGTCCGCCGTGACGGCTCTTTTGCCATGGACAATTTCATTGATGCGCCTGGGCGAAACGTCGATGGCCTTCGCTAAACGGTACTGGCTGATTTCCATCGGAAGCAAAAACTCCTCTTGCAAAACTTCGCCCGGATGAAGCGGAGCCATTTTTTTCTTCTTCATTCCAACCCCCTAATGATAATCGACAATTTCAACCCGACCGACTTCCCCGTCCTTCCATACAAAACAAATTCTCCAGCGGATATTGATTCGAATGCTGTACTGACCCTTTCGGTCCCCCTTTAACGATTCCAAGCGATTTGCCGGAGGAACCCTAAGGTCGTTTAAGGTTTGCGCTCGGCTCAACATCCTAAGCTTTCGTAAAGCGATCCTTTGAATATCCTTGGGAAAGCGGCGTGAAAACTCCCGGTTGAAAATTTTTTCCGTTTCGCCGCATTTGAACGACTTGATCATATCCAATATTAACGCATCTCGTTAATAACGCCAAGGGAAAAGGCCGCCTGAAAGGTTTTTTGCTCTCTGTTATTGTCGGTCTTCGATAGACCGGCGGGAGGAGGGGAGACTTCTCAGATAAGCGCTGAAGCCCAGGAGGAACAGGGTGGCGCCCAGCATCTCCGCGCCTTCTTCCACCGACTCCAGCACGGTGGAATAAAACAGCCCTTGCGGATCGACCAGGCTCTTGGCGACGCCTTCCAGAAAAATCACCGACACCCACAGCGACAGCGCGGCAAAAAGTATGAACATGATTTTCGGCGCGCCGCGAAATTTCAGAAAGAAAAACCGCGCCAGGAAAATGGCGACCGCCAGAATGAACGGCGCGTACACCCAGAGCCATTCGTGCATGACGTGCAGGATCGCGGATTTCGGCGCCAGCGGTTGCAAAATTTTGATAAAGTTTTCGTGGATGCCCAGGCAGTCGTCCAGCGCCAGGTAAAAATAAACCCCCATCACCGCGCGCCAGGCCCACAGGGCGCTTTTACTGGTTCGCGCCTCCTCGTCCTCCCGCGCGACCATCAGAACGACCAGCCCGAGGATAAATAATTGCACGGTGGCGAAATAAGTTCCGTACCCCTGCTCCTTGTCGAGGTCCCAGCGCAGGGAAAGCGGGTGCAGGTAATGCATGGTTTCGAGCAGAGCGACGCCAGCGACCAGCGCCGCGAAAAAATAATAGCGCGTCGGCGGATCGCAAATAAAATTTTTCAGGCGAGCGAGCCATTTGTCGCCCCAGGCGCGGTCCACATAGCCCAACGCAAACAGTAAGGCCAGGAGAATGGCGAGCGGATTGTTTAAGCGCCGTCCCGGCGCGGGAATATCGAGTCCCACATGGCTGGAAAGAAAGTTCAGGGACAACGCCAAGGCGTCGGCGGCGATGAGAATTTTCACCGCCAGCGCCAGCGTACCGCTGGACCAAAAGGTTTGCGTTGGAATAGTTTTCCCTGAACGGTCCGCCGTCAACCGACTGCCGCCAACTTTTTTTCTGTGTTCATCTGTGTTCATCGGTGGTTGCCGTTTTTTTGTCTTATGGCGCTTGCCGGACCGCTCGCGTTATCAATTGATAGTTCAAAAAAAGTCCCTCGGTTTCCGCCACGGGTTTCAGGTCCGGAATGTTTTTCAAATAGACTTCCGCCACGTGCGATTTTATCAGAACAAAAACTTTAGGTTGGGTCAACGCGAAGTGAAACGCGGTTTCGGGAGTTTCGCTTTTCACCGGCGCGCCGACGTAATACGCCAGGTTTTCCCGGTACGATCCGGCCAAGTAGATCGTCCCGCCCGCCGCGACCTTCCGGACTTTTTCGGCGAAGGGTTTGAGCGAATTGTATCGGTTCACCGCGTCCGCGCCCGGTCCGTAAACGATGAAATAACATAAAAACATAAATCCCGCCACCCCCGCGCAAATCGGGCGCCGAGCGCCGCGTTTACCAGAGACAAACAGCCGGTACCCTGCGGCGAGCAAAGCCAGCCCGGCAACGATGAGAACCGGCGCCGACGGCAAATCGTTTTTGATCAAGTCCAGCCCCACGACCCGGTCCTTGTCCGCCATCCATTTTAAATACGCCGGGTCCACATGCGGAAACGCTTTGGCCGCGAGCAAGCCCAGCGCCAACACTGCGGCTAGAAAAACCAGCGGCAGGGCGGAGATGAAAAATCCTTTTCGTATTTTTTTATCTTCGATGGGCGGACGCGAAAAAAACTCGCCCAACAGCAAGGCCGCGAACGGATAGAGCGGAAGCAGATAGTCGCCCCGCTTGCCCGGCAGGATCGACAGAAAAATGAAAATTGAAATAATAATCAACGCAGGGTAGCGGCAATTGGGATCGCGTTCCGGATCCTTGAAATAGATCCACAAAACCAGCGGCAGAAAAAAACTCCAGGGAGCCAGTCCGGCAAAAATTTGCGGCAGGTAATAATAAAACGCCTCGCGGTGCAATTGCGCGGTGGTCGTGCCTGTGGCGCGGCCCACGGTTTCGTTGTGGATCATGGCGCGGAACTCCTCGCCGCCGAACAGGAAACCGGGAACCAGCCAGATCGAAATCACGGCTAGGGAAACCCAAACGAATCGCAGCCAGGGGATGGAATAATTTTGTTTCCACGCGTAAGCGATCAGGGCGACGACTGGCAGGAGCAAGCCGAACGGACCCTTGGTCAACACCGCCAGACCCATGGCGAGCGCCGCGACCCAGCCGGCTTTTTTGCGGAGCGGTTCGTTTGCGCCGTGGAGCATTTGCCAGGCGGCGGCCAGAGCCAGCGTGGTGAAAAAAGCCAGCTCCATGTCGATGCGCGCGTGGCTGGCCAAGTAGGCAAAGCGCCAGGAAGCGCCTAGAATCAAAACGGAAAACAGCGCTGCCAGCGGCGAGAACAACCAGGTTCCCAACGCCCAGGTAAGATACAGCGTGCCCACTCCCGCGAACACGGATACCAGGCGGATGCTCAAATCGCCCGGCCCGCCGGAAAGTTTCGCCAGCGTAAGGCCCGACCAGTAGAACAGAGGCGGCTTGGTCCGGATTTTTTTTTCGTTCAGCTTGGCGAGAAAGTACCCTTCCCCCTGATACATTTTAACGATGGGGATCGCTTCGCGCGCTTCGCGTTTGCTGAAGTCCGAATGAGACGCGGCCCAGACGAAGAGAATCAGGCAGAGCGCGAGACAGGCCGGGGCGGCCCCCGGTGGCAGGGATTTTACTCCCTCTTGTAAAGAGGGTTGGGGTGATTCTTCCTTTAAAAATTTCAATGGATCGGTTTTTCTTTTTAAAACGTGGAGGAGCCGGGGAGCGAGCGGAAAAGCAAAAATAAATTATCGAAGTCTTTAGCGGAAGAATCCCCCCAGCCCCCTTTGCAAGGGGGAGCCGGGCATGCGCCCGGCGGCAACATACTCAATATGGAAGCTATCCGTAATTTTTATCCTGTTAATCCTGTCTAAAAGTTTTTTCTCTTGGTTTGCTACTGCCTCCGGGCGCTTGCCCGGCGCCGGTTAAGGATTGATTCCCTTTTTCTTCCAGTACTCGCGCAGGTTGTGCGTCTCGTCGACCAGCGTGTCCAGATAGGAGTGCCCGGAGGGAATCATCGGCATCACGTGTCCGCGGCTTTTGTCGTTGTAGGGATACTTGACGTCGAGCACGTAGGGACCGTTGTGTTTGAGCATTTTCTTCAGGGCCGGAACAACTTCCTCGGGTTTAGAGATGGTGGCCGATTTCACGCCGAATGCGTGGGCGATTTCCGCGAAGTTGGCGTCTCCCAGATAGGTGTGCCCGCGAATCGATTTATAAAAGCGGTCTTCCCATTGGGCCACCATTCCCAGATGGGCGTTGTTCAAAACGATGGTTTTTACCGGAATGTTTTCGGTGACCAGGGTTTGCAGTTCCTGGATGTTCATCAAAAAACTGCCGTCGCCGTCGACGTTGATCACCTGCCGTTTGGGCCACGCCACTTGGGCGCCCATGGCCGCCGGAAGGCCAAAGCCCATCGCGCCCAGCCCGGAAGAACAGAGCCAGGCCAGCGGCTCGCGAAAGGTCCAATACTGCGCCGACCACATTTGATGCTGGCCCACGCCGACGGAAAGAATCGCGTCCTTGTCGGCCAGCTTGCGCGCCTCCAC